>JAGRKR010000140.1:12950-15296 GCA_020442225.1 Hyphomicrobiaceae bacterium
GCGATGGAGAACGTCCGCCGCTTGATCCGCCCGTCGGCGGCGGCAGGGAAGGCATAGCCCTCCGCCCAGCGCGAGGGATCGTCCTCGTCGCGCAGATCGACGGCGCCCGTCTTGAAGGCCTCGAACAGGCTGCTGGAGTCGCGGAAATACTCGTAGCGGATCTCGGCGAAGTTATAGCGCCCCTTGTTGACCGCGAGATCGCGCCCCCAATACTCGGGGTTGCGGCGATAGGTGATGCTGCGCCCGGGAATGAGTTTCTCGCCGTCCACCAGGTAGGGACCGCTGCCGACCGGCGGCTTGAGCGTCGTCAGGGCGAAGCTGTCGTTGGTCAGCAGATGGCTCGGCAGCACGGGCATGAGCCCCATGATGAGCGGCATCTCGCGGTCGGAGCCATCAGCGAAGACGAACCGCACCGCACGCGCGGACAGCTTCTCCGCCTTGACCACCTTCTTGTAGTACGAGCGGTGGAACGGCCAGCCTTTCTGTCTCAGCACGTCGAGAGAGAACAGCACGTCGTCGGCCGTCACCGGCCGGCCGTCGGAGAAGCGGGCCGCCGCCCTCAGATGGAAGGTGATGGAGCTGCGATCCTCGGGCACCTCGATGCGCTCGGCCAGCAGGCCATAGAGCGAAAAGGGCTCGTCGAGGGCGCGGGCCATCAGGCTCTCGTAAACGTAGCCTCTGAGGCCCGGTGGGGCATTGCCCTTGATGATGAAGGGATTGAGGCTGTCGAAGGTGCCGACGGCGCCGAGCGAGATGCGCCCCCCCTTGGGCGCCTGTGGATTGACATAGGGGAAATGCGCCATCTCCGGCGCATGCAGCGGCCGCCCATGCATGGCGATGCCATGGCTCGGCTCGCCCGCCCAGCCGAGCTGTGTCTGGGCCAGCAGCAGCAGCGCCGTCAGCCAGACGACCCGCAGAACGCGCGGTGCGATCCTCCGTGCCTGCGCGCTCGGCGCCTCGCAGCAAGACGACACGCGTGATCCTCCTTGTCGTGCCTCGCGAGCGGCGCGTGGCGGCGTCCCGAGCCGCGTGCCATGCGCTGGCACGAAACGCAACCCAGCTTCCCCACGCACCCCATGGACGAACCCGGCGACATCGCGGAAAGTCGCGCACGAACGGCACCTTAAGTCCTTCGTCGGGCACGGCACACCAGCTTCATGGCGTCAGCATGTCGCGGAGAGATAGTGGCACGAGGGCCACGCCCGCGCCCGCGCGCTCCGCAGAGCGTGGACGAGGCCGCTTCGACCGTGACAGCGGCCACGGGATTGCCTTAATTCGATGTGCAATCGCGGCATGAGCCGAGCGGTCACCGCTGCCGGCACTGTGTTTCTTGGGGGAAGGCCCGGCGCCGTCCCGGGACGGAGAGGTTCAGAGACCATGCAGAATTCATCGCAGCAGAGCAGAGGCATCGCGCGACCCGCCCTCATTCTTGGAGGGCTGGCGGGGATGTCGCTGGCGCTCGTCTTCGCCATGACCGTGCCGGTGTTCGCACAGGCGGAGAAGAAGGCCCCGGCCAAGCCGGCCGCGAAGAAGGCCGCTCCCGCCAAGAAGAAGGACGGCGCCCAGAACATCTGGGTGAAGCTGTGCGGCAAGCAGACGGTGGCGCCGAAGAAGCAGGGCGACAAGCCGACCCAGCGCGAGCTGTGCTCGACGCAGGTCGAGTCGCTCGATCCCCTCGGCCGCTTCCATATCGTCGTGCGACTGGCGAAGGTCACCAGCACGAAGGAGCAGGCGCTCGAAGTCTCGCTGCCGCACCTGCCCATCCCGGTGTTCGCCCGCGAGAAGGGCGCGCCCAAGGACGCCAAGCCCAAGCAGGTCGGTGCACGCTCCAGCAGCTTCATCATCCCCGCCGGCGTGCGCGTGAAAGTCGACGACGACAAGGACGCCATCAAGCTGAACTTCGGCGCCTGCGATCCGTTCGGCTGCCTCGCCAGCGCGGCGGTCGACGACAAGGTCATCAAGCGCCTGAAGTCGGGTAAGCAGATCGCCATTCACGCCATCGACATCTCCGGCGTCGCCATTCCGTTCCAGGTGCTGCCTCTGACGGGCTTCACGGCCGCCTACGACGGCAAGGCGATCGACGCGAAGACCTTCGCCGACGGCCGCAAGGCGCTCTACCAGCAGATCGAAGCCAATCGCAAGGCGGCGCTCGAGCAGATGCGCATGCAGCAGGAGGCCACCAAGGACCCCGCCAAGAAGGCGGCTCCCGCCAAGAAGTAGGCGACACGCCGCCACTGCCAACGCCCACACTACCGAAGCCCGCGAGACCTCTCTCGCGGGCTTTCGTTTTTGCTGGATGCTCTGAGGTGCCCACCGACCGATCGCTGCGGTTCCTGAGAAGGCAGC
>JAGRKR010000015.1:0-2412 GCA_020442225.1 Hyphomicrobiaceae bacterium
TCGAACCTGGTCGGCATGGGCGTGCTGCCGCTGGTGTTCGAGGGCGGCCTATCGCTGCAGGACATCGGCATCACCGGCAAGGAGACGGTCACCATCAAGGGGCTCGACGCATTGAAGCCCCGCGCCCAGGTGATCGTGGCCATCACCTACGCCGACGGCGTGACGCGCGACGTGCCGCTCCTCTGCCGTATCGATACGGAGGACGAGCTCAGCTACTACCGTCACGGCGGCATCCTGCCCTACGTCTTGCGCAACCTCGCCAAGGCGGCCTGATTTACCATTACGGGCGGCGAGGCCTCACGAGGTCTGGCCGCCCGCCGCTGCTCGCCGCGCGCCCCGGAACCCGATCCGGATCCAGATCAAGTTTCGTCACCCACTCGTGACTCGCAATTCATCCGCCAAAAAGGGATAAGTCTAGACAACAGCCGCGTCTGTCCGGACGCGCGGAACTTGGAGTGGCGCACCATCATGAGGGCGGGAAGGCTCGGCATCTTGTTGCTGCTGGCGATCGCCCTCGGCCTCGGACCGGCGCAGGCGAACGAGCCCACGCAACCCGCCCCGGCCAAAGCGCTGACCATCAAGGCCGTTCTGGAATTGTTTACCAGCCAGGGCTGCAGCTCCTGCCCCCGCGCCGACGCGCTCCTCAAGACCTACGTCGATCGCCCGGACGTCATCGCGCTGACGATGGCCGTCGACATCTGGGACTATCTCGGCTGGAAGGACACGCTCGCCAACCCGTTCAACACGCGCCGCCAGCGCGACTATGCCCGGGTCGGCCACAGCCAGGTCTACACGCCGCAGCTCGTCGTCAACGGCATGAGGCACGTGGTCGGCTCCGACGCAAAGGCCATCGAAAAGGCCATCGCCGAAACCAACCGGGAACTTGCCGCCTCGCGTGTCGATCTGTCCATTCGCGCCGCCGGCGACAAGCTCATCCTCGCAATCGGCAAGGCCCAGCCCGGCGCCCCGCACATGGAGGCGACCGTGTGGATCGCCAGCGTCGAGCGATCGGTCACGGTGGAGATCAAGCGTGGCGAGAACCGCGGTCGCAGCGTCACGTACTACAACGTCGTGCGGCGGCTGAGCCCTATCGGCATGTGGGACGGCAAGGCGATGACCGTCAAGTTGGCCAGCCGCGATATCATGCGCACCGCCAACGAGCGCTGCATCGTGCTTCTGCAGAAGGGCGAGTCCGGGCCGATCCTGGCAGCCGCCGAGCTGAAGCCCTGACCCTGGCCACCGCTCACCACGCCAGTTTTGCCGAGACGCTCCCGCTCGAGCTCACGACTTCCCGCTCATCAGTCGGGTGAGACGGGCGGAAAAGGCGGCAGGGTCTTTCGGCAGCTCGCCATCCAGGATGAAGGCCTGATCGAGCAGCACCCCCGCCAGATCCTCGAACCCGTCGCGATCGCCAGCCTCGAGCCGACGCTCGAGTGATACGATCAGACGATGCGAGGGATTGATCTCAAGCACCGGGGCCCGCGGCCCTTCGCCCGGCTGCTGGCGCGCCAGCAGCCTTTCCAGGCCGCGCTCGGGACCGCCGGCGCCCGACACGAGACAGACCGGGCTATCGACGAGGCGCGTCGAACGGCGAACGCCGCTGATGCGCTCGCCGAGCGTCTCCTCGAGCGCGCGCACCAGCGCCTCGGGGTCGCCCACGGGCGCGGCGGCTTCGGCCGGGCCGGCCTCGCCGACGAGCGGAACCTCCGACAGGTCCACCTCGGCCTGCGACAGCGAGACGAGCGACTTGTCGGCGTATTTCGGCGTGGCCACGGTCCAGAAGTGATCGATGGCGTCGCTCAGCAGCAGCACCTCGACCCCACGGGCGCGACACGCCTCGAGCTGCGGGCTGGAGCGAAGCCGCTCCTGACTGTCCCCCGCCAGATAGTAGATTGCCGATTGACCGGGCTTCATGTCGGCGACATAGGCCTTGAGCGAGCGCCAACCGTCGCCCGCCGTGGTGCGGAAGCGGCAGAGGTCGAGCAGCGCCTCGCGGCGCTCCGGCTCCTCGTAGAGCCCCTCCTTCAACACCGCCCCGAACGTCTCGAAGACCTTCTCGTAGCCGTCACCGTCCTTCTCCGCGAAGCTGGCGAGCTCGCTCAGCACGCGGCCGCTCAGCGCCTTGCGGATGGCTACGACGATCGGGTTGTTCTGCAGCATCTCCCGGGAAATGTTGAGCGGCACGTCCTCGGAATCGACCACGCCCCGCACGAACCTCAAGTACGAGGGCAGCAGGTCCGCATCGTCCGTGATGAAGACCCGGCGCACGTAGAGTTTCACCCGGCCCTTGCGCGAGGGATCGAACAGGTCGTAGGGGCGCATGCCCGGCACGAACAGCAGCACCGCGTAGGCTTGCCGTCCCTCTACGCGGTAGTGGAGCGTCAGGGCCGGCTCGTCGAACTGCCCGGAGAG
>JAGRKR010000015.1:2498-3130 GCA_020442225.1 Hyphomicrobiaceae bacterium
TTGAGCTGGCGGGCCTCACCCTCGGCGAGGAGACGCACCGGGAACAGGATGTGATCCGAGTAGGCCTTGACGATGCGCTCGACCTCGTGGGCTTCGAGGAAGCGACGCGCATCCGATTTGAGGGTCAGGCGCACCTCGGTGCCGCGCCGTACATTCGCGGCGCGCGCCTCAGGAGCCGGCAGGACACGAAAGCCGCCGGCGCCGTCGGAGGCCCATAGCCAAGCCTCGCTCTCACCGGCCTTGCGGCTCACCACCTCGATGTGGTCGGCGACCATGAAGGCCGCGTAGAACCCGACGCCGAACTGACCGATGAGGCCGCTGCCGCCGGTTTGGCTCTCCGCACCCTGCGTCCGGGTCACGTCCTCGATGAAGGCCCGTGTCCCCGAGCGCGCGATGGTGCCGAGATTGTCGATGAGCTCCTGCCGGCTCATGCCGATGCCGTTGTCGATGACCGAGAGGACGCCCGCTGCCGGATCGAGCGAGATGCCGATCGCGAGGTCGGGGTCCGCCGCCAGCAGCTCGTCGCGCGTGATTGCCTCGTAGCGGAGCTTATCGCAGGCGTCGGAGGCGTTGGATATGAGCTCACGCAAGAAGATCTCGCGCTCGGTGTAGACCGAGTGCACCATCAGGTG
>JAGRKR010000141.1 GCA_020442225.1 Hyphomicrobiaceae bacterium
GCCAAGGGCGGCAATCCGACGGCCCGCTCGCTCATCCTGGTGACGCCCGACGGCGAGCGCACCATGAACACCTTCCTCGGCGTCAGTCCGGAGCTCGATCACGGCGAGGTCGATCGGGACCTCGTGGCGGCAAGCCGCATCGTCTATCTCGAGGGCTATCTGTTCGACCGGCCCGAGGCCAAGGCGGCATTCCGGCAAGCCGCCCGCATCGCCGGGGAGGCGGGCCGTCAGGTTGCTTTGACGCTGTCGGACTCCTTCTGTGTCGACCGTCATCGCGACGAGTTCCTGGAACTGATCCGGGGCAGCGTCGACATCCTGTTCGCCAACGAGACCGAGATCACCTCGCTCTACCAGACGACCGACTTCGACTCCGCCGCCGCCCACGCCGCGCGCGACGCCAAGCTCGCCGTGTTGACGCGCAGTGGCCAGGGCTCGCTCGTCCTGAGCGGCAAGGAACGGGTCGAGGTCGCCCCCGAGCGCGTGCCCGAGATCGTGGACACGACCGGAGCCGGCGACCTCTATGCGGCAGGCTTCCTGTTCGGCATCGCCCGCGGCTTGCCGCTGGCGACCGCGGGACGGCTCGGCAGCATCGCCGCGGCCGAGATCATCAGCCATATCGGCGCGCGCCCGGAAGCCCGCCTCAAAGACCTCGCCATTGGTGCCGGGATCGATCTCTGATCGCCGCGGGGGCGCTTGAGGCTCGCACGGTTCCGCGACCATGTGGCCAAGCCTCCCCGTGTATATCGTCAGCACATCTGTGAAACATCCATCATATTCCCTGTCCGAGCCGGAATAAACTTGAATACCCACCAGCATCTGTTGCACAATAGCATCAGTCGAATCGTACTCAGCTGGAAGGGACTCCTCATGTCAAAAACCAGAACTCCAGGAGCCAGTACTCAAAATATTCGTTCTGCGAACGAGAATTCTCCCGCGAACGATAGAATTATTCAGGTATTTCCTGTTGCAAGCAGCGAAGGTAGCGCAGGGGTCGCTGTGACCGCCATCCACGGACCTGCCAAGGAGGCCGATAAGGCAGCGGACGAGCCCGGCGAGCGACCACAAACGCACCGACGTCGGCGCGCCTGACGCCGCGCGCCAGCTCGGTTCAGGCCGCTGAACGAGCGAATTGACAAGCCCGGTGTCGGGCGGGATCGTTGGCATCAATCTCCCGACCCGCCGAGGTGACTAGATGACGGCTCGCAACGAGCACGACGGCGCGACGCCGCCCATGACGGCAACTGGCGCGCAGACGACCACACGGCCAGCACCGGCAGAGCGCCGGTCGGCGCTCCCCTCCGTCGATGCGGTCCTCAAGAACGATCACCTTCGCGGCGCCCTCGAGAACCACGGGCGCACGGTCATGGTCGCCGCCGTCCGCACCGTTCTGGCCGAGATGCGCGTGGCCGCCTCACCTCCGGGCGACACCAGCCCGTCCGCCATCGCCATCGCCGCCACCGCGCACGCCGATGCACACGACCGCCCGTCCCAGCGCAGCGTGCTCAATCTGACCGGCACCGTGCTGCACACCAACCTCGGGCGCGCCATCCTCGCCGAGAGCGCCCGTGAAGCCAGCCTCGCCGCCATGCGCGATGCCACCAACCTCGAGTTCGACCTCGTGAGCGGCCAGCGCGGCGAGCGCGACGACCACGTGCACGGCCTGCTCTGCGAGCTGACCGGCGCGGAGGACGCCATCGCCGTCAACAACAATGCGGCTGCGGTGATCCTGGTCCTCAACACCCTCGCCATGGGCAAGGAGGTGGTGGTCTCGCGGGGCGAGCTCGTCGAAATCGGCGGCGCCTTCCGAATGCCCGACATCATGGCGCGCGCAGGTGCGCGTCTGCGCGAGATCGGCACCACCAACCGCACGCATCTCAGGGACTACAAGGAGGCCATCGGCCCCGACACGGCGGCGCTGATGAAGGTGCACACGTCGAATTTCCTCGTGCAGGGCTTCACGACATCCGTCACGCACAAGGACGCAGCCACCGTCGCCCACGCGGCCGGCTTGCCCTTCATCGACGACCTCGGCAGCGGCGCGCTCGTCGATCTGGCGCGCTACGGCCTCGCCAGCGAGCGGACCGTCGCGGCCGCCCTCTCGGACGGCGCCGATCTCGTAACATTCAGCGGCGACAAGATCCTCGGCGGTCCGCAGGCCGGGCTGGTGGTCGGCCATCGCGACATCGTCCGCCGTCTCGCGAAGAACCCGCTGAAACGCGCCGTCCGCCTCGACCGCATGCGGCTCGCGGCCCTCGAAGCGACGCTCCGGCTCTACCGTGACCCGGACCGCCTCGCCGAGCGCTTGCCGACCTTGCGGCTCCTCACACGGCAGCACGACGACATCCGCCGCCAGGCCGAGGACCTGCGCGCGCCGCTGGCCCAGGCGCTCGGCGCCGAGTGGGTGGTCAGCACGGTCGATTGCCAGAGCGAGACGGGAAGCGGCGCGCTGCCGTTGGCGACGATCCGCAGTGCCGGCCTCGCGCTCGCGCCACGGGGCGTGAAAAGTCCGGGCCGCGCCCTCGACGAGCTGAGCGCCCGCTTCAGGGCGCTGCCGCGCCCGATCCTCGGCCGCATCAGTCAGGACCGTCTGATCCTCGATCTGCGCTGCCTCGAACGCAGCGACGACCTGCTCGCCGCCATCGCGCCGCTCCAGACCGACCCACGCAAGGGCGCGCCGGCATGATCGTCGGTACGGCAGGCCACATCGATCACGGCAAGACCCTCCTGGTCAAAGCCCTGACCGGCATCGACCCCGACCGCCTCAAAGAAGAAAAGCAGCGCCAGATGACCATCGACCTGGGCTTCGCCTGGCT
>JAGRKR010000142.1 GCA_020442225.1 Hyphomicrobiaceae bacterium
GTTCTTGATCTTGATGAGCGCATCCAGGACCATCGGCCCGCATTGCGCCTGGTCGACATGATAGATGTCGATCTGCGGGGCGTTGCCGTCGTCCGGGTTCCAGCGATAGATGCGGAACTCCTTCCAATTGCCCTTGCCCTGCGGCTTGTTCCAGACTTTGCCTTTCCCGATGCGGGAGTTGGCCGGCAGCTTGAGCTGGACCATGGTGATCGCCGTCCTTCCTTAGCTAGTCCTTCTTGTACTGCTTGAGATCGCGAACGAGTGCCGTGAGGCGTCCCGCGATCTCGTGTCCGGTCTCGACCGAGGTCTTCAGACTGAGACGCTCGGTGAGAAGCTTGTTGATTCGCTCCTGAGCCTCGCCGAAGCCGAAGAAGACCTCTTCGGGCGCCTCGAGCTCCCCGTCCTCGATCGCGCACATGACATCGAAACTGTCCTGTGCGGTTCGCGAGAGGAGTGCCGAGCTGTCGGCGACGAGAGACTGGTATTGCGAGTAGTTGCGCTGGGGGATGCGCAGTCCGTGGACACCGAACTTGAGCGGCGGTCCACCGGGCTTGCCGGCGCCGCGCTCCCACAGGAGGGCGCCATATCCCCGCGAGATGCGCTTGAACAGCTCCTGCAGGTCCACTGCATCGCGCTCGAGATCGCGAATGGCGACGGACAGCTTGCGACGGTTGCGCTGGCGATCGTCCGTCTTCTCCTCCGCGACAAAGGCCAATGCGGCGAGGGCGGCGATGGAGGCCAGCGCGGAGAGCGCAGGCAACAAGATAGCCACCGGATCCGGGGCGATCCGCGTATCGTTGCCCGGGTCCGGCGCACCGGTTGCCTTTGTCTGCGCCTGCTTGGTCACAGCGAATTTCGATGCTCCCGCCCGTGCAATGAAAGCTGCCGGCACAGCTCGGCGGCGTGGTTGGAACGCCGCCGGTCCGTCAGTGCCTGCCTCCGCCAGCGTCACGAGCCTCGTGCTCAGTAGCTGCGCGCCTTCGGCTCCACGTACTTCATCTCGTTCGTCATCGTGTAGGTGTGAACCGGCCGATAATCGAGCGATACGGTCTTCGTGCCGTAGTCCGCCCAGGCCAGGGTGTGCTTCATCCAGTTGACGTCGTCGCGCTCGCTGTAGTCCTCACGCGCGTGCGCGCCGCGGCTCTCGGTACGGGCGAAGCCGCCGACGACGGTGACCGCGGCCTGGGCAATCAGGTTGTCATATTCGAGCGTCTCGACGAGATCGGAGTTCCAGACCAGCGAGCGGTCGTGAACCCTGACGTCCTCGGACGCCTTCCAGATCTCGTGGATGTTCTTGACGCCTTCCTCGAGAACCTCGCCCGTGCGGAACACCGCGCAGTTGTTCTGCATGACCTTCTGCATCTGCAGGCGCAGCGCGGCCGTCGAGGTGCCGCCCTTGGCATGGCGGAAACGATCGAGGCGCGAGAGCGCCAGGTCCGTGGCGTCGGAGGCCAGCGACGGCTGGGCGGCGCCCTTCTCGATCGTCTCGGCGCAGCGTAGCCCCGCCGCACGGCCGAACACGACCAGATCGATCAGCGAGTTCGAGCCGAGCCGGTTGGCGCCATGAACAGACACGCACCCGGCTTCGCCGATGGCCAGCAGGCCCGGGACGATGCAATCGGGATCGCCGTTCTTGAGCGTCACCACTTCGCCGTGGAAGTTCGTGGGGATGCCGCCCATGTTGTAGTGCACGGTCGGGATCACCGGGATCGGCTGGCGCCTCAGATCGACGCCAGCGAAGATCTTGGCCGACTCGGTGATGCCGGGCAGGCGCTCGGCGATGATCTTCGGGTCGAGGTGGTCGAGGTGCAGG
>JAGRKR010000143.1:0-2952 GCA_020442225.1 Hyphomicrobiaceae bacterium
GCGGTCTCGATGTTGCCGTGACCGGAGATGATGACGACGGGCAAATCGGGATGCTGCTTCTTGATGACGGACAGCAGCTCGAGCCCGTCCAGCCGGCTGCCCTGCAGCCAGATGTCCAGGATGATCAGCGATGGACGGCGCAGCTCGATGGCCCCGAGGGCCTCGTCACTGTCGCGCGCCAGTCGGGTTGTATGCCCCTCGTCCTCCAGAATGCCGGCCACGAGGTCGCGAATGTCCGCCTCGTCGTCGACGATCAGGATGTCCCTAGCCATCGTCTACTCTCCAGCCTGTCGCATGAGTGCCTTCGCGGGATCGGCGGCAGCGCGCCGCGTCCCGTCCTCGTTTGTGCCGGCGGTGCCCTCCGGCTCCACCAGAGGCAGGCGGATGCGCATCAGCGCCCCCCCCGCAGTGCCGTCGCGGTTCGCATCATCGAGCCCGAGCGTGCCGCCGTGCTGTTCGATCACCTTGTTGACGATGGCGAGGCCGAGACCCGTTCCCTTGGCTCGCGTCGTCACATAGGGCTCCAGCAAGCGACCACGGTTCTGTCGCGGCAAGCCGCAGCCGTTGTCTATGATCTCGATCATGGCCTGCTCGCCGTCGATGGTGATGCGCGTCTCGATGTGGCCCTTGTAGCCCTCGGGGGCGGTCCGGCTCTCGGCCACCGCCTGGACGGCCTCGCACGCGTTCTTGATCAGATTGGTGATCGCCTGCGAGATCAGCCGCCGGTCGCACGAGACATGCACGGGCGTCTCGGGCATCGTCGTGTCGAACTTGATCTCGGGATGGCTCATCACGAACAGGAACACCGGCTCGCGCACGACCTCGCGCAGATCCTCGGTCTTCATCTCCGGCTTCGGCATTCGAGCGAACGACGAGAACTCGTCCACCATGCGCGAGACGTCGCTCACCTGCCGGATGATGGTGTCCGTGCACTTGTCGAAGATTTCCCGGTCCTCGATCACCACGCGGCTGTACTTGCGCTTGAGGCGCTCGGCCGAGAGTTGTATCGGCGTGAGCGGGTTCTTGATCTCGTGGGCGANNGCGCCGCGCCACGTCGGCCCAGGCGGCGGTGCGCTGGGCGGCCACGAGGTCCGTCACGTCGTCGAAGGTCATGACGGAGCCGTGATCCTCGTCGCCGACCTGCTCGCGCGTCATGCGCACGGCGAACGTCCGCTCGGTGTCGCCGACATAGCTGTTGATCTCCGCGAGCCCGGGCGTGCGCCGCCCCTGCTCCTCGGGCGGCCCGAGAGCGCGGGCGAAATCCGGCAAGGCCTCCTCCAGCGTCTGGCCGACAAGCGTCTCTCCCTGAAGGTTCAGGAGTGTTTCCGCAGAGCGGTTGACCAGCGTGATGCGACCGCTGGTGTCGAGACCGATGACGCCGGCACTGACACCGGACAGGACGGCCTCGATGAACCGGCGCCGCTCGGTGAGCTGGGCGTTGGTGCGCACGAGGTCATCGCGCTGGCTCTTGATCTGGCCGGTCATGTGGTTGAACGTCACCGACAACTGGCGCAGATCGCCCTCCCCGCGCTTCACGGGCACGCGAACGTCGAGATCGCCTTCCGAGACCTGCTGCGCCGCCCCGATCAGCCGGCGCACGGGGTCGACGAGCCGGCCGGCAAACCAGAAGCCGATCCAGATCGCCGCCAGCATCAGCGTCAAGGCGATGGCCACGTAGATCAGCCCATAAGCGAATTTGACCCCGGCCCGGCGGCGATCGAGAGCGTGGTACTCCGCAACGCCCGCTTGCGTGCGCTGAAGGTGCCGGATCACTTTGCGATCCACCACGCGCGCGATGTAGAGGAACGTGTCGGGCCGGCTCTCGAGCTTGGTGATCGCCGCCACGCGCGGGATGCTGCCGGGCACGAGCAGCGCTACCTGGCCCTTGGCCGCCTGCCGCATGTCCTGCTGGGCCGGCGGCGCGTAGGCAATGCGCGGGTTCTCGACGCCGACGGTGAGGATCCTGCCCTGGCCGTCGATCAGATAGGAGAAGACGAGCTCGCGCAGCAGGGAGCCGCCGACCAGCATGGCCTTCAGGTTCTTCGGATCGTCCCGCACCTCCGGCGGGGCGCCGTCGATGTCGCGCGCCATGTTCAGCGCATCGTTGCGGATGACGCGGCCGTGCTCGTGCACGTAAGCCGTGGCCACGTCGAGCGAGTTCTGCACGATCGCGCGTGTCCGCGCCGAGAAATAGGTATCGAGCGTCCGCGAGAAGGAGATCGTCGCGAACACCGCCAGGAGAATGGCCGGGAAGACGGCGATGACCGTGAACAGCGCCACGACGCGCACGTGCAGCCGCGAGCCGGCCGCCTTCCGCTTCCACGACTGCCAGAGCCCCCAGACCTGCCAGAGGATGACCAGGATGGTCGCCACGACCAGGATGGCGTTGACCAGCAGGACGAGGAACACCACCTCGCCGGTCGGCACGATCGAGGTCAGGCCGGTCAGGATGAGGTAGGTCGCCAGACCCGAGACGAGCGACAGCCCGACGATGACGAGGCCGATCCAGAAGCCCCGGCCGTCCGTGCCGAAGGGCACCGTACCCGTGCGGATAGCGGTGGCCAGACGCTCGGTAATCTTGGTCGGAAGCTCCACCATGGGGGCGATCTGCTCAGGTCCTTGCCATGAGACGGACCAGGCACACCGGCCATGGTCTCGCGGATTATCGGACGCTGCCCTCAAAAATCGTGTCGCACCGGGCACATGTGTGGCCTCGGCGCTTGCGTCCTCGCCGCTGGCCAGCAGACTTCTGACCCAGGCAGCAGCGCGATCCCGACTTCATGCAGCAGCGAAACCACAACTAGACAAGGGACTGTGGCAAGATCGCGACAATTTCCTATCCGTAGCGAATTCACCTGTGCACCGTCAAGGCTCGTCGGGCGCTGCGGCTGACCGTGATCAGAGCATGGCTCAGACGTGGGGAGTCTTGAACAGCTCGATGTTGAGATCGCG
>JAGRKR010000143.1:3010-5029 GCA_020442225.1 Hyphomicrobiaceae bacterium
GATCTGGTTGCCGCGGGTGGCCGCCAGCGCCGCGAGCAGCAGGGGGCGTTCGACCTCCGCGATGATGCGGTCGTAGAGCCCGGGCGGCGGCAGCTCCTTGCCGAAAGCCGCGAAGTACTCGCCGAGGTGCTGCTCCACCATCTCGGACAGGCTGCGGGCCTCCGAGGCGCGCTCCTCGTGGGGACGCTTGGAAACCTCGGCGAGCTCGGTGTCGACGAGCTCGGCGGTAATGGCATCCTGGGGATGCAGCGCCACGAGCCGCCGCACCAGGTTCTCCAGCTCGCGCACGTTGCCCGGCCAGTGATAGGACTTCAAGCGCTCCAGCGCCCCCTGATCGATGGTCTTGGCGCCGAGCCCGTCGCGCGACGACAGGCGCAGGAAGTGACGCACGAGGTCGCCGATGTCCTCGAGCCGCTCCCGCAGGGGGGGAAGGCGCATGGGCACGACGTTGAGCCGGTAGAAGAGATCCTCGCGGAACAGGCCCTGCTGGATCTGGGTGCGCAGATCGCGGTGGGTGGCGGCGATGATGCGCACGTCGGTGCGGATGGGCGTGCGCCCGCCGACGGTCGTGTACTCGCCCTCCTGCAGGACGCGCAGCAGCCGGGTCTGCGCCTCCATGGGCATGTCGCCGATCTCGTCGAGGAAGAGCGTGCCGCCCTCCGCCTGCTCGAAACGACCGGGCGCGCGCGCCTGTGCGCCGGTGAAGGCGCCCTTCTCGTGGCCGAACAGCTCGGATTCGATCAGCTCTCGGGGAATGGCGGCCATGTTGACCGCAACGAATGGCCCGGTGCGCCGCTTGCCGTAGTCGTGCAGCGCCCGCGCCACCAGTTCCTTGCCCGTGCCGGACTCGCCCGTGATCATGACCGTGAGATCGGTCTGCGTCAGGCGCGCCACGACCCGATAGATCTCCTGCATGGGCGCGGAGCGTCCGACGAGCGGCAGGTCTTCGCCCTCGACCTCGTGCACGGAGCGCATGGTGCGCCGGCTCGGCTCGGCCAGGGCGCGGCCGACCACGGCCAGGAGCTCGTTGAGGTCGAACGGCTTCGGCAGATACTCGTAGGCCCCCTTCTCGGCGGCCGTGATGGCGGTCATCAGTGTATTCTGCGCGCTCATGACGATGATAGGCAGCTCCGGGCGCAGCCGCTTGATGCGCGGGATGAGATCGAACGCGTTCTCGTCGGGCATGACGACGTCGGTGACGACCAGATCACCCTGGCCCTCCGAGACCCAGCGCCAGAGCGTTGCCGCGTTGCCCGTCGCGCGCGGCGAATAGCCGGAGCGGGCGAGCGCTTGCGTCAGCACGGTGCGGATGGCCGTGTCGTCGTCCGCAATCAATACGGTGCCCTGCGCCATGGCTCAGCGAGTCTCCTGTCCGCGTGTGTCGTGAAGAGGCAGCAGCACGCGGAAAACCGTACGCCGCGGCTCGCTCTCACACTCGATGATGCCTCCGTGGTCACTGATGATCTTGGCCACCAGCGCCAGCCCGAGGCCGGTCCCGGTACGCTTGGTCGTGACGAACGGATCGAACAGGTGCTGCATCATGCCGTCCTGGATGCCTGGGCCGTTGTCCTCGACCTGGATCATCAACGGCAGTCCGACACGCGGCTCGGAGCCGGGCACCGAGAGGCGGACACCCGGCCGGAAAGCCGTCTTGAGCACGACACGCCCGCCATCCTTGTCCTGCTCGACGGCCTCGACGGCGTTCTTCACCAGATTGAGGAAGGCCTGCACGAGCTTGTCGCGATGGCCGAGCACGGGGGGCAGCGAGGGATCGTAGTCCTCACTGATGCGCACGCCCTGCCCGAAGCCGGTCTCGGCCAGCGCCTTCACATGACCGAGCACGGAATGGATGTTGAGGGGCGCCGTCTCGAGCGGGCGCTCGTCGCCGAACACCTCCATGCGATCCACGAGCGTGCAGATGCGGTCTGTCTCGCTGCAGATGAGTTGTGTCAGCGCCCTGTCGTCGTCCTGCAGCCCCGGTTCCAGCAGTTGGGCGGCGCCGCGAATGCCCGACAGCGG
>JAGRKR010000016.1 GCA_020442225.1 Hyphomicrobiaceae bacterium
CGAAGGCCATGGCGTTGCCGCCCTTCATGTCGTAGATGCCCGGCCCGTAGACGCGATCGCCGTCGCGACGGATCGGCAGGCGGCCCGCCAGCGTACCGAGCGTCTGCACGGTATCGAGGTGGCTCAGGACCAGGACGCCCGGGCTGTTGACGCCGGCGGGACCAGGATAGCGCGCGAGCACGATGTCGCCGAAGCCATCACGCCCCTGCCGGCGCTCGATCACGGCGCCGAGGGCGGCATGCTCGTCCGCGGCGAGATCCATCATACGGTTGACGCCGGCGACGTGCATCGTCGGGCTCTCGACCTCGACCCAGCTCAAAATGCGGGCGAGCATCTGCTCGGCATCGAGCACGAGCGTGGGAACGGGCATGAGACGGGCCTCCCTGGGCTGACGGCGATCGACGACCCCCGCGGCGTGCCGGGGCACGAGGGCACGGATGCGATCGGTTACGAGGGATGCGCTCCGCGCCTGCTTCGCGAGCGTGCAACGCACCCTGGACGTGTGAGCATGAGCATCGGTCACGACCCGGCGGACCCGCGAATGCGCGTCCGTCGCCGCCGCCCGCACTCTATTCCAGGGTTTGTATCACCGAGACGGCGCCCAGCAACCCGCCTTCGTCGACCCAGTGCAGCGACGCGTCGCCGGCCCGCTCCTGCAGGACGGCGCGAACGGCCGCGCGCGTCTGCGACCCGTGGCAGCCCAGGCAGTAGACCTCGGCGCGCAGGCCGCGCATATAGCGGAACTGGCGCACGCCGCCGGCCGATGTGATGACCTCGAAATGCTCGAGCTGGCTGGGATCGGCGCCGATCGAAACCTTGCGCGCCCACTCCGCGAGCTGTTTGCGCTCCCAGGCGTCGGCCGCATTCTCGCGCCCGATCGGCAGAAGCCGCACGCGCCTGAGGGTGACGCCCCGCTCTTCGCCGACGGTTGCCGACAGCCGCTCGACGATTTCGCGATAGGACTGGGCGGCCGCCAGCGGTCCTGCACTGCGGTAGACGCCGAGAATTTCCGTCCTGAGCCGTGCCTCCAGCGCCAGCACCGCCTGAAACGCCGCCCGGCGGCGTGCCGGGTTCTCGCCATCACGCGCGCCCTGTCCGGCCGGGACCACGGCCACGAGCGCCAGCCCGACTGCCAGAAGCGCAATCCCCCACCTGCCGCGAGACGACATCATCCCCACCCCTGCTGCGGTGCACGGCACTCCCGGGCGCGCCATAGGAGGCCACCGCTACGACCGGCCGCCTGCCAAAGAAGAGCACGCTCCCGAACGTCCGGGCGAGACGCGCCCCCGTCGCCAGCGCGCTATTCGTCCGAGCGCCGCGGCACGAACGGCACGACGCTACCGCTGCGGGCCAGCAGAACCGGCCCCTCCTGGCGGCGCCCTCTGCTGGCGCTCACCCTGACGAGATCCGCCGCGGCCTTCCAGCTGGCCTCGATGCCGTGCACGAACGCACTGGGCCTGTCCGCGAAAAGCCGCTGCGCCAGCGGCACGGCGGAGCGGCGCAGCTCCTGCTGGCGGCGGCGGCACAAGCGCCGCAGAGCCCGCCGATCCTCATCGGACAGCGCCACCTCCGCACCGGCCTCGAGGTGCTGCAGGAGAACGTAGAGATCGTGGTCGTCACCCAGCAGCAGCGAGATGTCCCGCGCCGAGGCGATGCGGACGTCGATCAACTCCGGCCAGGCCCGCGACAGCAATTGCATGTGCCGCCAATGCTGCTGCACATCCTTGCGCAACTCGTGGAAGGCATGGTCGACGTCGGTCTCGCGCGCGAGCTTGAGGTTCTGCCGGGCCGACCGGTAGGAGGCCTCGAGCCCCTGCAACAGCTCGCGAATGGAGATCCTGCGGAATCGAATGCTGGACCAGTTGGCGTTGGCGAGCCCGAGCGCGCCGACCGCACGCTTGATCATCTCGGGCGAGACGGCACCGTCGCGGGCGTCGCCGACCAGCGCCTTGCGAGCGCGGCCGATGAGCCCATCGCCATAGGACGTGCCGTAGTGCCGCTCGAGCTTCTCGAGGGTCTCGCCGAGAACGAACCGGTCACGCGCGCCGGCAAGGCCACGCGCGATGTCGCGGTAGCGGCGGTTCTCGCGCTTGTAGAGCTTCTCGCCCAGCATCGGCCGCGTCAGCGAAAGAAGCGCGCGCACGCGCTTCAGCGACTTGCGCGCTTCGTGGACGGCCACGTTGGCATCCGGCCCCTGCGTCAGGACGCGCGAGGCGAGCGAGATCTGCTCGAGCGTGATGCGCGGGAGGGACTTGGCAATCGATTCGGTCGGCTTGATGCGGTACGCCATGGGTGTCACTACAGGTCTGGGGCCTCTGCGGCGGCTCTACCGTCGGACCACCTCGCCCCTCCACCGCGCTGGCGCAGCCGATCGGTTGCATCTCGCACGAGATGGCTCAGTCGATCGGAGTAATCAGACGGTGAAGCGTCGGCGGGGCCACCTCGGGCAAGCCGCTCTTGTCTGGGGGGTAGTGTAGCCTATCGCGGCGGTCCGGCGTCAAGCTCTGGCCGATGACAGCACTTATGCGATGGTCGCGTACCTACACCGCAACCCTCGCGTGCATCAAAAATCTTCTTATATATCAATATGATTGTTTTCGAACAGTGTTTGCCCAAGCCAGCCAGGCGCGCACACGCTCGTCCGGGTTGTGGTGGGTGAGGAAGTCGGTCACCACGGCGATTGTATCGGCACCTGCGGCCCAGACCCCCGGCGCCCGCTCGATCGTGATGCCTCCGATGGCGCACAACGGGCAGGCTATCCGTCGCTTCCAATCCGCGAGCCGCTCGAGCCCCTGCGGGTCCCATTTCATCTGCTTCAGCTTCGTCTCGTAGATCGGACCGAGCGCCACGTAGTCGGGCTTGGCGGCCAGCGCGATCTCCAGCTCTTCGTGGCTGTGCGTGCTGATGCCGAGCTTGAGCCCCGCCTTGCGGATGGCGGCGAGATCGGCGGTGGCGAGGTCCTCCTGGCCAAGATGGATGTAGCCGGCCCCGAGCTCGATCGCCGCCTCCCAGTAGTCGTTCACGATGAGCAGGCAGTCGTGCGCGGCGCAGACCTCGAGACTATCGCGCACCTGGCGACGCACCTCGCCGGCGTCGGCATCCTTGAGACGGAGCTGCACCATGCGCACGCCGAGCGGCACGATGCGGCGCACCCAGCCGGCGTCGGGAACGATCGGATAGAACGGGTCGAGGCGTTGCGTCATGAGGTTCCACCGATGTCGAAGAATGGCGTGCCGGCGACGGGCGTCGAGGGTGCCGCCATGTCGCGCGGCTCCATCAGCCCGGCCTCGTAGCCCATGCGACCTGCCGCGATGGCGCCGGCGAAGGCCTCGGCCATGCGCACGGGTTCGCCGGCCTTGGCGATGGCCGTATTGAGCAGCACGGCGTCGAAGCCCATCTCCATGGCCGCCGCTGCATGCGAGGGGGCGCCGATGCCGGCATCGACGATGAGCGGCACGCCCGGAAAGTAGTTGCGCATGGTCTTGAGCGCGTAGCGGTTGCTGAGGCCGCGACCGGTGCCGATCGGCGCACCCCACGGCATCAGAACCTCGCAGCCGGCCGCCAGCAGCCGCTCGGCGGCGCCGAGATCCTCCGTCGTATAGGGAAAGACCTGAAAACCACTCTTCACCAACTCGCCGGCGGCCTCCACCAGACCGAAGAGATCGGGTTGCAGCGTGTCGTCGTTGGCGATCACCTCGAGCTTCACCCAGGGGGTATCGAACAACTCGCGCGCCATCTCGGCCGTCGCCACCGCTTCCTTCACCGTGCGACATCCGGCCGTGTTCGGCAGAACCTTGATGCCGAGATCCCGGATCAACTGCCAGAAGCTCTGCCCGGACTTCTGACGGGCGGACTCACGGCGCAGCGACACCGTGACGATGGCGGCGCCGGAAGCCTTGACCGCCCGCGCCAGCACATCCGGCGAGGGGTACTGGGCCGTGCCGATCAGCAGGCGCGAGGCCACCTCCTGGCCGTAGAGCACCAGTGCGCGCGGGGTATCCGCCTGGGTCAACATTCCGTCTCGCTCCTTCAGCCGCCCTGCCTCGGGGCGACGATCTCGACCTTGTCGTCCTCCGCGATGCGCGTCTCAGGGCGCGCGCGCACCGGCACGAAGCTGCCGTTGAGCGCGGTCGCGATGCGCATCTCGCCATAGCCGAGCGCCGCCACCAGCTCCTCGAGCGTACGGGCAGCGGTCTGGGTCGGCTCACCGTTGAGCAGTATTCGCAACAAAAACCTCCGGATGCGTCGTCCCGGTTTCCAGATGGTCGGCCACGAACTCCGCCATCGCGGGCGCCATGAGGAACCCGTGCCGGTACGCGCCATTAACATAGAGGCAGCGCCCGCGGATCACAACTTTGGGCACATTGTCTGGAAAGGCCGGCCGGACGCCTGCCGACATCTCGACGATCTCTGCCTCGCCGAAGGCCGGGTGCAGCGCATAGGCCGTGGCCAGCAGGTCGAGCGCCGAACGTACCGTCACCGGGCCGGCATCGTCGCGCTCGATGACGGTTGCGCCGACCATGTACTGATCGTCGCCCCAGGGCACGACATAGAGCGGAAAGCGCGGATGCAGAAGGCGCACGGGCCGCGTCAGGTGGACGTCACGCGTGCGCACCACCAGCATCTCCCCGCGCACGCCCCGGAGCTCCGGCAGCGTGTCGCGCGCCGCGAGGCCGCGACAGTCGATGACCGGTCCACCATCGGAAGCGGCGAGCCAGAGCGGTCCGGTCACGGCCTCGCCGAAGCGCAGCTCCGCGCCGTGCCGGCGTGCCTCGGCAGCGAGGAACGCCAGTGCGGGGCGCGGCGCCAGATGCGCCTCGGTTTCGTAGAAGAGCCCTTGGCCGAAACGCCCGACGAGATCGGGCTCGAGAGTTCCGATTTCGCTGCCGCCGACGGCGCGATGCCCCCCGGTCATGCGGGCGAAGCGCACCAGCTCCGATCGGTCGCGGGCCGCCGCCACGACGAGGCTGCCGCGCTGCACGACCGCCGGACACGCCGCCTTCCAGAGCTCCAGGCCCCTGAGACCGAGCGAGATCACGACGGGCTCCGCCGCCTCGCCTTCGCAGTAGGGCGCGAGCATGGCGCCGGCGTAACGGCTGGCGGCAGCGTCCCCCGGCCCGGGCGCGGCTTCGCGCAGCGTCACCGTGTGCCCACGTCGCGCCAGCTCCAGCGCCTGCCAGAGACCGAAGATGCCGCCGCCGACCACGGTGACGGATAGCCGGTTGCTCACGTCTGCCTCCGAGCCTCACTCCCCCCGCGCCACGCCCTCGCGCCTCGGGTCGGCGCCGCCTTCCAGGCGCCCGCCGCGACGTACCACGATATGCGTGCCCGAGACCAGGAAGGACGGCGTCACCTCATGGCCGAGCGCGCGCATCTTGAGAGCGAGCCACGGACCGTCGCGGCCATGCTCCACCTCGAAGGGGCCGTTGCGGCTGCCGAAGTTCACGAGTGCCGCGGCCGCCTGGGCATCCATGCCCCAGTCGATGAGCGCCACGAGGGATTTCAGCACGTAAAGGATAATCCGACTGCCGCCCGGCGAGCCGAGCACGGCCTCGACCTCGCCCTTGGCGTCGAAGACGATGGTCGGGGCCATGGAGCTGCGCGGGCGCTTGCCGCCCTGCACGCGGTTGGCGATCGGCCGGCCGTCGGCGTCGCGCGGGCGCAGCGAAAAATCGGTGAGCTCGTTGTTGAGCAGGAAGCCCGCCGCCCACTGGCGCGAGCCGAAGGCGCCCTCGATGGTCGTCGTCATGGAGACCGCGTTGCCATCGGCGTCGACGATGGAGATGTGGCTCGTGCCTTTGCGCTCCCGCGTGCCATCGCGGCCCGGCGGGATGCCGACCCCCGGCGGCCGGCCCGGACTGGCCTTCGGACCGGCTCTGAGCGGACGGATGAGGCGTCGCCGGCTGTCGAGATAGGCCGGATCGAGCAAGCCGCTCACCGGTACGGGCACGACATCGGCGTCGGCCATGTAGCGGTCGCGGTCGGCATAGGCGAGCTTCTGGGCCTCGGTCAGGACATGCACCCCGCGCACGTCGAGCGGTCGTCGTCCGAGCTCGAAGGGCTCGACGAGCTTCAGCGCCATGGCCACCGTCAGCCCGCCCGACGACGGCGGCCCCATGCCGCACACCCGCCGTTGGCGATACGCGATGCAGACGGGCGGGCGCTCCCTGGCGCGGTAGCCGGCGACGTCCGCCTCGGTCATGTCGCCGGGATGACGGGCGGCGGCGCGCACGGCCGCCACGATTTCACGGGCGATGCGTCCGCGGTAGAAGGCCGCCTCGCCGCCGGTCGCGATCTCTCTGAGCGTGCGGGCGAACTCGGGGTTCTTGAGGCGGGAGCCGATGGTCCGCGCGCTGCCGTCGGCGTCGAAGAAATAGCGCCGGGCCCGTGGCGAGAAGCCGGTGGGGCCGATCCAGCGCAGCAGGACGTGCAGGCGCGGCGAGACCTGGAAGCCCTCCTCGGCGAGCCGGATAGCCGGCGCGAACAAGCGCGCCCAGGGCAGCCGCCCATGCTGCTTGTGGGTGAGCGCCATGACGGCGACGAGCCCCGGCACGCCGA
>JAGRKR010000017.1 GCA_020442225.1 Hyphomicrobiaceae bacterium
GGCATCTGCGGATCGTGCGCGATGAACATCGACGGCACGAACACGCTCGCGTGCCTCAAGTCCATCGAGGACGTCTCGGGCGCGGTGAAGGTCTACCCGTTGCCGCACATGGAGGTGGTCAAGGATCTCGTTCCGGACATGACCAACTTCTATGCCCAGCATCGCTCCATCGAACCCTGGCTGCAGACCGAGACGCCCATGCCGCCCAAGGAGTGGCGTCAGGCGCGCGAGGATCGCGAGAAGCTGGACGGCCTCTACGAGTGCATCATGTGCGCCTGCTGCTCGGCATCCTGCCCGAGCTACTGGTGGAACTCGGACCGCTACCTCGGACCGGCCGCCCTGCTCCAGGCCTACCGCTGGGTCGTCGATTCCCGTGACGAGGCGACGGGGGAGCGATTGGACCAGCTCGAGGACCCGTTCAGACTCTATCGCTGCCACACGATCCTGAACTGCGCCAAGGCGTGCCCCAAGGGACTGAGCCCCGCCAAGGCCATCGCCGAGCTCAAGAAGAAGATGGTCGAGCGCCGCGTCTGAAGCGCCTCGCCCACGGTGGACGCAGGCCTGCGTCCACCGCCATGTCGCGCATCGACCGTGCCGACCGCCAAGTGCTCGGATCACGCTCGCGCGAAGCGGCCCAGGTCGTCAGACCCTGGGGTCGCTCTTCGTAACGATGCCGCCGGTCGCCGGATCGGTCGCGAGGTACGGGAAGCCGGCGCGCTTCCAGCCCATCATGCCACCAGCCATGTGCGCCACGTCGCCGAACCCAGCGGCGAGGCATCGCTCCGAGACGCGCTTGGAGCGAATCCCCGAGCCACAATGGAAAACGATTCGCTTGTCGGTCTGGGTCGGCAGGTGGCGCGTATCGAAGCTCGCCATGGGCGAGAGCAGTGCGCCTTTGATGTGCTCGAATGCGTATTCGACGGGCGTCCGGACGTCGATCAGCACGATCTCGTCGCGCTCGAACATCTCTCGCACCTCGTCCGGCGTGTAGGTGACGAGCGTACCGCCGCCAAGGCTCTCTCGCGTGCTCATGGGTGGATCTCCTGCTTGCGGGCCAGAGTCTTCATGAGCGATATATATCTACGCATTCGAATTTTTGAAAGTCGTGCCAGCGACGCAGCTCGGCCGTCGCTCGGGCGCGAGCGGTCACGTCAGCGGAAATGAGAAGTCTCAAGGGACCCGGCGACTCGACCGGCAGGTGCGCGATACGGCGGACCGGCCAGGAACGCTCGATGGTCAGGGGGAGTGAGGGGAGTGGCGGGTCCGGGGAACCGCCCCGGACGACCCGCGGCCTCTTGCCGTATCTGGTGAGATCGGCGCGACCGCGGGTGTCACGGAGAGTTGGCGCCGAGCTCGACACGCGATGGCGTCGAGTCGGCGAAGTAGAAAGGAGTTACTTCTTCTTGGCCTTGGCGGCCGGCTTCTTGGCAGGAGCCTTCTTCGCCGGAGCCTTCTTGGCAGGGGCCTTCTTCGCGGCAGCCTTCGTGCCGGTCTTCTTGGCCGGAGCCTTCTTCACGGCGGCCTTCTTGATCGCCGGCTTCTTGGCGGCGGCCTTCGTGCCAGTCTTCTTCGCCGGGGCCTTCTTGGCGGCCGGCTTTTTCACAGCAGCTTTGGTCTTCTTCGCGGTCTTAGCCATTTCTCTCTCTCTTTCATTTCCCAGAGTGGTGTCTGCCCAATTCACGAATCACGCGTTTACCTGCAGTTACCATGACAGCAAGATCGTAAATCAGAAATTAACACGCGCCTCATGTTGAACTTACCTGTTGATATGATGCAGCACTGCAACGCTCACTGACCGCTCACGGCGTGGATGGCACACCGGACACGCTTTGAGGTTGATGGATTTCGCGATGACCAACGGAACCACACCGTCGTCTGCCACAGCGAAGCGCGTCGTCTCCCTCATCGCGAGCGCGACGGAGATCGTCGCGGCGCTCGGGCACGCGCATGCTCTCGTCGGTCGCAGTCACGAGTGCGATTTTCCACGCGACGTGGAGCGCCTGCCGGTCCTGACAGCGCCACGCTTCGAGGTGTCCGGCACGAGCGAAGAGATCGACGGCAAGGTGCGCGCTCTCGTCGACGGCGGCCTCTCCGTCTATCGCGTCGACGAGGAAGCACTGCGCGCGCTGCGGCCCGACGTCATCGTTACGCAGGATCATTGCGATGTCTGCGCGGTCAGCCTTTCCGACGTCGAGGCGGCGATCTGCGCGTGGACCGAAGCACCGGCGCGCATCGTCTCGCTCAAGCCGGACAGCCTTGCCGACGTCTACGCCGACATCGCCCGCGTCGCCGACGCTCTCGAAGCAATCACCGCGGGCAAGGCGCTGATCGCCGCGATGAAGGCGCGCTTTGCCGCGGTCGCTGCCCGCGTCATGTCGGCGAGGCGGCCGCGCGTCGCCTTCATCGAATGGTCGAAGCCGCTCATGGCCGGCGGCAACTGGATGCCAACGCTCATAGAGATTGCCGGAGGCGAAAATCTGCTCGGCAGCGCCGGGCGCCCATCCGGCGTCACCACGTGGGACGCGCTCCGCGAGGCCGCCCCGGAGGTGATCGTCGTGGCGCCCTGCGGCTTCACGCTGGCCCAGACGGTAAGCGACGTGGCGCTGTTGCGCGCCTATCCCGGGTGGGGCGATCTGACGGCCGTACGGGCAGGCGAGGTCTACGCCTGCGACGGCAACAGCTACTTCAACCGGCCCGGACCCCGACTCGCCGATTCCGCGGAGATCCTCGCCGAGATTCTGCATCCCGCCCTGGTGCCGCCCGCGCACGAAGGCACGGCCTGGCGGCGGCTCGCCTCGTGATGTCATCATTATGCCATCGATTCCCGATAGGGATCGACGGGTGAGAGGTTTTCAGACCGGATGAGGCGCCTTGCCGGCACCGAGCACCTGGACTGCGACCTCTCAATGAGTTTCAGAGGCCCGTCACGCCACGTCGGCGGCCACACCGTAGGGCTCGGCCGCCTTGATGACGAGGCTGGCCAGCCACTGGGCATACGACCGAGGCAGGTAGAGGTCGAACGCGCAGGCTCCGCCGACGGAGCCGACCCGGTGCACCAGGATGCCCACCCGTCCGAGCGCCGTCGTGGCGAAAGCGCCATCCGGAAACGCCAGCGGGTCCAGGTCGATCGTCAGAACCTCCGACAGCACGTCGGCCGCAGCCGCACCCGTCAGGCGAAGAATGGCGCGCGCATGGCCGAGCGGCACCAGCGCGCCGTGTTTCGAGAGTGAGTCCAGGAGCGCCTCGCCGAGATGGGCGGCTTCCGGCGCCGCCAGCCAGACCCGCCGCGGCCCCACGCGGAAGGCGGTCGTGCCGCCCGATCGCAGCGCCCGCCCTCCCGTCTCGGGCAACGCCACCCCTGCAATGCGCAGCAGATCGGCGCTCACGGCCTCGTCCGTGCCGGGCCAGAATGCGAGCTCCACGATCTGCTGGCCGGTCACCGTGCCCAGTGTGACTGTAGGGGTGGCCGCGGCCTCCCGTGTGGCCAGCGCGCGCAACAGCTCCGTCAACTCGTTCGCCGACTCAGGCATGCAGGCGTGCTCCCGTGGGATCGTAGAACTTCGGCGACACCACCTCGCACCGCACCGTCTCGCCATGCACGGGAGAGCAGGCATCGACCTGCCCGCCCATGCGCGCGCTGCCCCCCGCGACGAAGCCGAGCGCGATGTAGTGACCAAGGATCGGGCTGAAGGTCGTCGAGCTGACGTGGCCGAGGCCATGGCCCTCGTGCGGACCACCGGCCGGCTGCAGGATGGCGCCTTGGCGAACACGCTGACCGCGGTCTATCGGCACCAGGCCGACCAGTGCGGGCCGCTCCGGAGCCATCAGGGCCTCGCGCCGCATCAGTGCCGAGCCGATGAAATGCCGCCCCGGCTTCGCCAGTCCCGCCAATCCGAGATCGCCGAGCGTCATGCGGCCGTCGATCTCGTTTCCAGCCACGTGTCCCTTCTCGATCCGCAGCGTGGCCATCGCTTCCGTTCCGTAGAGGGTGAGGCCATGACGCCCGCCCGAACCCGCCAGCCGCCGCCATAGTGCCGCCGCGTAGCCTGACGGCACGAACAGCTCGTAGGCGCGCTCACCCGAGAAGGAAACGCGGTGCGCCCTCACCGGCAGGCCATCGATAACACCGTCGGCAAGGCCCATGTGGGGGAGGCCCGACAACCAGGCCGCTCTTGCGCCCGCCGCGTCCTGCAGGAGCGCCAACGCGCGAGGACCCGCCACCGCAATCGCCGCCCACTGGTCCGTGACCGAGGCGACATGAACCTTGAGATCCGGCCAGACCGTCGCCAGCAGGCCTTCGAGATGGCTCATGACCTTGCCGGCCTCGGCCGTGGTCGTCGTCACCAGGAAGTGAGCGTCGCCGAGCCGCGCGACCGTGCCGTCATCCAGAACCAGCCCATCGTCGCGCAGCATCACACCGTAGCGGACACGGCCGACCTTGAGCGTGCTCATGGCATTGACGTAGATCCGGTCGAGAAAAGTGGCCGCGTCCGGTCCCTGCACGTCGATCTTGCCGAGCGTCGAGACATCGACCATGCCGACCGTCGTCCTGACCGCCAACGCCTCGCGCCGGTAGGCCTCGTCGATGGTCTCGCCCTTGAGCGGGTAATACCAGGGCCGCCGCCAATGCCCCGCATCCACGAACACCGCGCCGGCCGCCTCATGCAGCAAGTCGAGCGACGTTCGCCGCAGCGGCGTCGAATGCTGGCCGGTCTCGAGCCCCGCCAGCGCCCCGACCGATATCGGGGTGTAGGGCGGGCGATAGGTCGTCGTGCCGACATCGGCAATGGCGCGCTCCGTCACCGCCGCCAGATTGGCCAGACCGACGACGTTGGCCACCTTGCCCTGGTCCGTGCCCATGCCGAGCGTCGTGTAACGCTTCATGTGCTCCACGCTGACGTAGCCCTCGCGGGCCGCCAGCGCCACGTCGGACTGGGAGACATCGTTCTGAAGATCGATGAAGCGCTTTCGCCGCCGCCGGAAGCTCGGGGGTGGCGGCACGTCCCACAGCGGCATCATGGCGGCTGGACTTTCGCTGGCGGCGAGATCGGCGGATACCCGTAGCCCCCCGGGATCGCCGCGCCCGCCAGCCGCGATCGCGGCGGCACGACCTTGTGCCAGTCCGTCGGCAATGACCTCAGTCGTCGACATCACACCCGTGACGGCGCCGGATGCCCAGGCGTCGCCGACCTGTCTCGCGGAGCAGAACGACGCGGCAGCATCGGACCAGACCGCCTTGCCCCCGAGCTGGCTCGTCAGATGCACTTGCGGATCGTAGCCGCCGGAGACGCACACCAAGTCGGCCGGCAACTCGAACCACACCGGCTGGGTGCCGCCGCGCGCAGCATCGTATCCCGCGACCAGCACCGATTGCACACCGGCGCGACCACGCGCCTCGGCGACGACATGGCCCGACAGAAGTCCCACGCCGGCGCGCTCCACCGCAGCCTTCATGGCGGACCCTGGTCCCGGTCGTGGATCGATGATGCTGACGGTGGCGCCCGCCGCGGCGAGATCGAGCGCCGCAGGATAGGCGTGATCGTTGGTGGTGAAGACCACGACGCGGCGACCGCAGAGGACGCCGTAGCGGTTGAGATAGGTGCGGGCGGCGGAGGCCAGCATGATGCCGGGCCGATCGTTGTCGCCGAACGGCACGTGTCGCTCCAGCGCGCCGGTCGCCACCACCGCGGCGCGGGAGCGCACGACGATGAACCGTTCGCCGGCCGCGGGCGACGCCTCGGGAGACGGGCGCTCGACCAGCCCGAAGACGCCGTGGTCATAGGCGCCGAACACCGTCGTCCGCTTGAGAACACGCACGGTGTCGAGCCCGGCGAGCTCCTGTTCCATCATGTCGACAAAAGAGGCCGCGGCGCTGCCTTCGCGATCCTCCAGCAGGCTGCCGCCGAGTTCGGGCTGCTGCTCGACCAGCAGAACCCGCACGCCCATGCGCCCGGCGGCGCAGGCTGCCGCAAGCCCGGCCGGACCGCCGCCGACAACGAGCACGTCCGTCGTGATGTTGCGCCGGCCGTAGCGGCGGCTGTCACTGCCCGTGCCCGACCGCCCCAGTCCGGCAGCGCGACGTATCCAGGGCTCGTAGGTCATCCACGATTTCTTCGCCGGCCCCATGAAAGTCTTGTAGTAGAAGCCCGCGGCGAAAGCCGACTTGAACCAGTCGTTGACGCCCATGACGTCGAACGCCAGCGACGGCCAGCGGTTCTGGCTGTGCGCCACAAGCCCCTGCCGCAGCTCGATCATCGTCGCGCGAACATTGGCCTCGCCATCCACGCCCGTGCCGAGCGTGACGAGCGCGTTCGGCTCGTTGACGCCGTATGCGAACACCCCGCGCGGCCGATGCAGCTTGAAGCTGCGGCCGACGACCCGGACGCCATTGGCGAGCAGGGCCGAGGCGAGCGTGTCACCCGGGTGACCCAGATAGCTCTGCCCGTCGAACAGGAACGAGAGCGTGCGCGAGCGATCGATGCGTCCACCCTCGGGCAGGCGGTGGGAGCGGGCTGTCATGAACCGGCACCCTCGTCGCTGCCCGCGAGACGCGTCGCGCTGATCCGGTGCGTGAGCGTATCCCGTTCCACGATCAGCCAGGAGCGGCAGCCGAGCGCGTGATGCCAGTACTCGCGGTGGATACCCTTCGGGTTCGGGCGCAGGAAAACCGCGGCATGCCAACGGTCGATATCGCCATCCTCGAGGGGGGGACGCGTCACGGTCGCATCACCGCCGTAGCTGAACTCGGTATGGTCGCGTGTGCCACAATGCGGGCAGTGAATACGCATATGCCGTCTCCAAACCGGTCGAACCGGCCAGATGGTCGATCAGTGCAGGCCCGGCGTCGGACCGGCCCCTTTCTCGTCGATGGCCTCACCGCGGCGGAAGCGGTCGAGGGTGAAACGGGCCGACACCTCGTGCGGCTCGTCGCGGGCGATGGTCCAGGCGAAGGTGTAGCCGGAGGCCGGCGTGGCCTTGAAACCGCCGTAGCACCAGCCGCAGTTCAGGTAGAGCCCGTCGAGCGGTCCCTTGCAGATGATGGGGCTGCCATCCATGCTCATGTCCATGACGCCTGCCCACTGGCGCACGATGCGCACGCGGGACAAACTCGGCATCAGCGCCTTGCCCATGGTCGCCACGTCCTCGGCGACCGACAGCGCGCCGCGCTGCCCATACGAGTTGAAGCCGTCGAGGTCGCCGCCGAACAGCATGCCGCCCTTGTCCGTCTGCGAGATGTAGAAGTGGCCGGCGCCATAGGTCACCACGCAATCGAGCAGCGGTTTCAAGGGCTCCGACACGAACGCCTGCAGGATATGCGTCTCGATCGGCAGCGTCAGGCCCGCCTTGGCCGCGAGATGGCCCGAGTGACCAGCGACGGCAAGCGCCACTTTGCCGGCCCGGATCGGACCGCGTGTCGTCTCGACGCCCACGATGCGGCCGGCGTCATCCTTGAGGAAACCGACGACCTCGCAGTTCTGTACGATATCGACGCCGAGCGCCGAAGCGGCGCGCGCAAACCCCCACGCGACCGCATCGTGGCGGACGGTGCCGGCGCGCCCCTGCCAGAGCCCACCGACGATCGGGAAGCGCGCCTCTGACGAAAAGTCGAGCACGGGCGCACGGCGACGCACCTCCTCGCGATCGATGATCTCCGCGTCGATACCGTTGAGACGCATGATGTTGCCGCGGCGCACGAGCGCGTTCACCTGCGCCTGGTTGTGGGCCAGGTTGATGATGCCTCTGTGCGAGACCATGGCATTGAAGTTGAGATCGTGGGACAGGCCTTCCCACAGCTTGAGGGAGAGCTCGTAGAAGCGCGTATTGCCGTCGATCATGTAGTTCGAGCGGATGATCGTCGTGTTGCGGCCGATGTTGCCGCCGCCGAGCCAGCCCTTCTC
>JAGRKR010000144.1:0-4930 GCA_020442225.1 Hyphomicrobiaceae bacterium
CCGTCGTCGATCCACTCCACGATGGCGTCGGCGACCTGCTCCGGCGTGCCGGCGATCCCGAAGTGACCACGGGCCCCCGCGAGCTTGCCGAGCAGTTGGCGCATCGTCAGCTTTTCGCGCTTCACCGCGCCGACGATGAGCTCGGTGCGTCCGCGCGAGCTCTGGTTGGCCGCCGGGTCCGGGAAATCGTCGACTGTCAGGACGCGATCGAGCGGGATGCGGGTGAAATCATAGCCGTCGAAGCGATCAGAGAGCCGCGCCAGACTCGTGCCGATATCGCACAGCTCGTTCAGCTCCTGCTCCATGCGCTTCGCCTCAGCCTCCGTGCCCGCGATCATCAGGCTGATGCCCGGCAGCACCAGGCACTGGTCGGCAGGACGTCCGGCAGCCACCACGCGCGACTTCAGATCCTTGTAGAAGTCCAGCGCGGATGCCTTGTTCATGTGGGCGGTGAAGACCGCCTCGGCGTGCCTCGCGGCAAAGTTCTTGCCCGCCTCCGATGATCCCGCCTGCACGAGCACCGGCCAGCCCTGGGGGCTGCGCGGAATGTTGAGCGGACCCGCCACGTGATAGTGGGCGCCATCGTGCTCGATCGGCCGCACCCGCTCCTTCCTGAAGTAGATGCCGGCCTCCCGGTCGTCGATGATGGCGTCGTCGCTCCAGCTGTCCCAAAGCTTCTTCACCACCTCGACGAACTCGTCGCCGAGCACGTAGCGGTCGTCGTGCGCGAGCCGCCCCTTGCTGTCGAAGTTGCGGCTGCCGTCGATGCTGAACGAGGTGACGATGTTCCAGGCCGCCCGCCCCTTGCTGATGTGGTCGAGTGAAGCGAACTGGCGCGCCACGTTGAACGGCGCGCTGTACGTCGTCGAGGCCGTGCCGATCAGGCCGATCCGGCTCGTCGCCAGCGCCAGAGCGGACAGAGCCGTCAGCGGCTCGAGCCGGATGCGTGCCGAGCGATCGGCCTCGGGCGGCAGGTTCAGCACATCGGCGAGGAAGATCGAGTCCATGTGCGCCGACTCGGCCTTGCGCGCGCACTGCACGTAGTGATCGATATCCATCAGTGAGCGGGACGGGGCGGTGGGATGGCGCCAGGCCGCCTCATGATGCCCGCGTGCGTAGAGGAACAGGTTGAGATGCACCTGGCGCTTCATGGCGAACTCCGCTGTGTCACGACACCCGACAGCATAGGAGCGCAGCCCGATGCTGTCCGCAAGTCACCGTGCAGTGCAGCATGCAGGCGGCACCCACGGTCTGGCGCGCCGTCTCAGCGCTCGACCTCGGCCCAGCAGTCGTCCGTCTCGTAGACCCGCACGCGCTCGCAGTCGGCGATGCGCTCCAGAAACCACCGCGCGATGATCTCGGCGGTCGGGTTCTCGAGCCCGCCGACATCGTTGAGCAGCTTGTGGTCGACCAGGGCGAGTAGTGGCGCGACCTCCGCGTCGATCTCGGCGAAGTCCTTGACGAAGCCTCGCGCATCGAGGGGACCGCGCAGTGTGACCTCGACCCGATAGTTGTGACCGTGCAGGTTCCGGCACTTGTGGCCTTCCGGCACTCCCGGCAGGAAGTGCGCGGACTCGAACCTGTAGCTGCGGCCGATGCGGACGCGCGCGGAATTACTCATGGAATGCCCAGAACCTTGTGCGTTTGCAGGCTCAGCCGCCAACGGGGGTGATGGAGGCAGTAGTCGACGGCGCGCCGTGTCGCCTCCTCGCGCGCCGGCCCGTCCATGGGTTGCAGGAAGAAGTGCTCGAAGTCCAGCCCCTCGAACTCCCGAGGATCGACATCCTCTTGCGGGTAGACGAGCTTCAGCTCGTGGCCGCGTTGCTGCAACAGTTGTGCGCCGGCCTTGGGACTGACGCAGATCCAGTCGATGCCTTCGGGCGCCTCGATCGTCCCGTTGGTCTCGACCGCGACCTCGAATCCCGCCCGGTGGGCGGCGTCGATGAGCCCGCGATCGAGTTGCAGCAACGGCTCCCCACCCGTGAAGACGACGTAGCGATGCTCCGGCGCGCCCGCCCAGATCGCCGTCATGGCGCCCGCCAGATCGCTCGCCGTCGTGAACCTGCCCCCGCCCGGCCCGTCGATGCCGACGAAATCGGTGTCGCAGAACCGGCAGACCGCCTCGGCCCTGTCGATCTCCCGCCCCGACCAGAGGTTGCAACCGGCGAAGCGGCAGAACACGGCAGCGCGGCCGGCGCGCGCGCCCTCGCCCTGCAACGTCTTGAAGATCTCCTTGACGGAATAGCTCATGCGCGGCCTCGAGCACGGACTTGCAGGGGGGGCGCCAGAGGACCTCCCTCGCCGGAAGGCCCCGCCGCAGATCGGCGTCTTCGATCACTTGCGCCCGATAAGCATGAAGCGCCGGTAGGAGTCCAGCTCCAGCGTGTCGGCAAAGCGAACGTCGCCGAGCCCAGCCGCCTCCCGGAACGCCCCGAGACTCGCCATGACGCTGACGTGCTCGGGAATGGCGTCGTAGTCGTTCGACTGCAACACCAGGAGCGGCTCGGGCGGAGCGGCGCCGACCCAGGTGCGGAAGGCCGGCAGGTGCTCGCAACTCGTGTTGACGAGAACATCGTCGCGACCGAGGGCGAGCGTCGCGTAGTCGAGGTCCATGATGTCGGCCTCGACGAAGCGGAACCGGCCGCTCGCAACATGCGTCGCGTTGAGGCTAAGGGCGACCTCGCGGCACCCCGGATCGATGTCGATCACGGTCACCTCGCCGATGCTGAAGCGCCGGTCGTGCAGCAGCATGGCGGCGAGCACGCCGTACCAGCCCGCGAGGATCACCACGCGATCGATGCGCCCGCCAGTGACGGCGAGAAGGTGCTCGACCGCCCACTTCTTGCAGGCCGTCTGCTTCTTGTTGAGCGCGATCGGCAGGCTGGAGCCGGGGAAGGCCACGAAGGTATCGCGGATATCCTTGATCAGCGGGCTTTCCAGCAGGACTGCGAGACCGTCGAGGATGTCCTTCGTGTCCCGCTCCGGCCGCGCGAGGGCCGGCGTCGCCGCTTCGGGCCACACCGGCCAGAGATCGCGAGGATGCACCATGACGTCGAACCTCGCTCCTCAGGCCGCCTTGACCATGGACTTGTAGACGGAGGCGAGCCGTTCGCTGGCCACCCGCGCGACCGCCATGGCGACCTTCGGGTCATGCTCCACCACCGAGAGGAACACGGCCTTGTTGATCTCCAGCGCCTCGACCTTGCGCAAGGCCCGGCCGCTGGCGACGCGCGGCACCGTCGCCAGCAGCGCCGTCTCGCCGAACAACTGGCCGCTGCCGAGCACCGCCAACCGCAGCGGTTCGCCCGAGCCCTCCACACGCAGCACCTCGATCTCCCCCGACAGGATCACATAGGCCGTCTCGCCCGGCTCGCCCTGCTGCGCCAGGTATTCCCGCTCGGCAAAGACGACGCGCTTGCTGCCGAACGCCAGCAGCTTCAGGTTGGCCGGCCGCATCTCGCTGAACAGCGCCAGCCGCCCGAGCGCCTGCGCCTCGTCGGCCAGCGTCACCATGGTCTCTCCGTCCTCCGCTGCGGCTGGCGCGGGGATGCCCGAGGCCGGCGGCACCAGCTCCCGCGGATTGATGCGCCGATCGATGCGCGCGCCCTTGAAGACGATGAGTTCGTCGAATTCGGTGCCCTCGGGCTGATCGCTCTCGATCCAAACCAGCGTCGCCTCGGGCAGCAGCTCCAGTACCTGCCTGCGGATGCGCCCGCGCGCCTCGCGGTCGTGGGCGTTGAGGGCCTCGTTGACGATCAGCACGTCCGGACGCTTCAGGATGCTACGCGCCATGTTCAGGCTCTGCCGGGTCGGCACCGGCAAGGTCTGGCCGCCGATGCCGACCTCGAGCAGCATGGCCAGGGACATCATGCGGGCGAGCAGACCGAGCCCCGCCAGCTCCTCGCGAATGGCGCGATTGACGATCTTCTCCGCATCGGCCTTCTGCAGCGAGACCCGCCCCATCACGATGTTCGCACGCAGCGTCATGCTCGGGTTGTACGTCTCGGGATCGCAGAGGGCGACCAGCCGGCGGATGTCCTGCCCGGCGCCGTCGCGGAAAATCTGGCGCGCCTTGAGGATCTTCGCCTGAAGCGCCTCGTCGATGTGGCCGAACCGGTGGCGATCGACGACGAGTTGCGCCGCCAGCGAGACGAGCCGGCCGCGCTCGTCGTTGGTCAAGGCCGAGATGTCCTCCTCCTTGACCTTGGCAGCGATGGCATAGAGCCCCGGCAGCGTCCTGCGATCGACGAAGGCGAAACGCTCGATGAGGCGGGGATCGGCATTGGGATCGCCGAACAGGTCGCGCATCTGGCGCGTCAGGCGCAGTCCGATGAGCTCCAGATCCCTGGAGAGGTTCGCCGCGTCGAGCACCTCGCGCACGTAGGCGTGGCTGCCGAAGCCCGATACGGCGAGACACTCGTCCACCGGCTCACCGAAGAGGATGTTCGAGGCGATGGACAAGCTCGGATTGAAGGCGTCGATATCGAACGGATTGACCAGCGCCGCCAGCTCCGGTGACGACTTCAGGCGCTCCTGGAATCGCGCGCGCGCCGTCAAAACCCAGGACTCGAGCTCGGGATGGGCGTCCCGCGGCAGCCGCATTCCGACGAGACGCTGAAAGAGCACGCCATCCAGCTCGACCGCCTTGATCACGCGATACCACCAGGCGTGCAGCTCCTCCTTGCTGGTGAGCCCCGCGACGCCCAGCTCCGTCCAGTCCTGCTCGATGTCGTGGAGGCTGTTGCCGGAGTCCAAGGCTTCCTTGTAGTCGTAGCTTGTGCCCGTCCCCGGAGGCGGTGCCTTCAACTGCAGCCCGAAGACGGAGTTGTAGCCCACGGTGCCGTCGAACACGTAGGAATCCGCGCCCACATAGCTGATGCGGGCGCCCAGCATCTGGGGCGCCATCCTGTCGAGAGGCTGGCCACCGATC
>JAGRKR010000144.1:4996-8085 GCA_020442225.1 Hyphomicrobiaceae bacterium
GCCAGACGCCCGCCCTGCCTCACCTCGAACGTCACGTCGTCGGCGACACGCGTTCCGTCCTCGTCCCTGAGCGTAACGTGATCGAACACGAGCGGCCCCTTCATGCGGGGCAGGCTGGCGAGCGCCTTGGCATCGGTATTGCCGCCGAGAACGCTTTCCGTCAGTAGATGGCGCGGCTCGAAACTTGCGACGAGCTGGCCATATTTGATCGAAGCGTCGCCCCAGCGCTGATAGAAGCGCAGCAGTTCCTTCCACGGCGTCGTCAACTGGCTGTAGGCGGCGAGCGCCGCGACGAGCGAGCCGAGCGACAGGCGCCCTTGCAGGATCAGCACGCCGCCGACCGAGTAGAACAGCACCGGCGTCAGCTTGAGCAGGAACAGGTTCAGCGCCTTCATCATGTACTTCTGGCGGAACAGCTCGTAGCGGACGCGATAGATCCCCTCGAGATGCTTGCTGAAGTCCGCCTGCACGTACGTCGCGGTATTGTTGGCGCGGATGTCACGGATGCCCGAGACGGACTCCCCTACGCGTCCGGACAGCCTGCGGGCCCGCTCGACCCGCTCCTTGCCGAGCAGGTTGATGCGGCGCTGCATCTTGGGAATGATGTAGGCCTGGAAGGGGATCAGTGCAATCGATGCCGCGCCGAGGATCGGGTCCTGGGAGAACATGAAGAACAGGATCACCAGCAGGGTGCCGCCCTGAAACACGGGCAGCGAGATGGCGTCGGAGATGAATTCCCGGATGAGCTCGACCTCGCCGGCGATCATGGTCGACAGTTCGCCTTGCGACACGCGCTGGAAGTGGGGCAGCGGAAAGCGCAGGACACGCTGGAACAACATGAAGCGCAGGCGCCGGACCATGCGCTCCGAGGTCAGGTTCTTGTAGGTGTTGACGACCATCAGGAAGAGCGCATTGACGATCAGCAGCACGAACAGAATCGCGCACAGCGTCAGCAGATAGGACTGCTGATCGAGCGAGACGCCGAAATAGGTTTTCGGAAAGTTCGTGCCGCGCAATCCCTCGTTTACGATCGTCTTCGGCAGAAGCAGCGACCAGTAGAGAAAAGGGAACGACGCCAGCGTGATCAGTGAGGCGATGATCTGATCGCGTCGACTGTAGCGCCAGATGTAAGCGTAAATCCCTTGTTCCATGAAGGCTCTCTTGACTAGGATCATTCGCCGCGAGGGCAAAGCCAATATGCTCACGCGCAAAGTTTGAGCGGGCGGCGGCGCCGTGTGCAACAATGCGCAACCGTACGTGTCACTGTTCGCATGGAATCTGCAGCTTGTCATACACTAGCACGTGAGCAGCACGCGTCCGCCCGGGTTGGCGGGACGGCCGGCACAGAGGAGAGCGCCTTGAGCGAAATTCTGCAGACCCATTACGCCAAGTTCTACGCCGATGGCGGCTGGCGCTACGATCGTGCCAGGGAGCGTACGTTCCTGCAGGAGCGCATCATCGAGCCGCTCGGCCTGAAGACGTCGATGAAAATCATCGACCTCGGCTGCGGCATGGGCCTGTTCACGAGCCTCTTTCACGAGCTCGGCTTCGACATCGTCGGCGCGGACATGTCCGAGACGGGCATCGCGCATGCGCGGCAGACCTACCCGGGGGTGCGCTATGTCCGTGCGGACGCGGAGGAGGTCCTGCGCGACACGCCACCTGCCACCTACGATGTCATCTTCGTGCGTGGCATGAGCTGGTATCACTACGAGCTGACCAGCGTGAACAAGCTCGGTGTCGACGTGCCGGCTCGCACACGCGACCTTTTCACACTGCTGAAGCCGGGCGGGCTGTTCGTGCTGCAGATCAAGACCGACTTCACCGGACGGCGCCCGGCCTCCGGCGTCTATCACTGCAAGGTGGAAGAGTTCCGCGCCCTGTTCGCACCTTTGGGCGAGATCGTTCTCCTGACCGATTGGGAAGGCACGCCACTCGAGACCAACGAGGACGGCGAGAAATCCGGCAAGAAGGTCATCATCGCGACCCGCAAACCTTTGTGAGCTTGGCTTCGGCCGGAGTCCCCGCATGAGCGTTACGTTCCTGTCGTCCCTGACGCGGATTTCCGATCTGGCGGAGCGTGGCTACGAGACCGCGGCCTTGCCGCGCTCGGCGTGGGCACGGTGGCATGGGCGCATTATGGCAGACTCGTCTTCATCGATCTCGCGCTGGCGGGTCTCGCCGGCTGCTTCATCTAGACGAGGCTCCATGGCAGGCGACCGCCTCGACATGGCGCTCGTCGAGCGGGGGCTGGCGCGTTCGCGCGCGCGGGCGCGCGACGCGATCCTGCGCGGCGCCGTAACGGTGGACGGGGCGACGGTCACCAAACCCTCCGCCACCGTGAGGGACGACGCCGTCCTCGCCATCGACGACCCCGCCAACCGCTACGTTTCCCGCGCGGCGCTAAAGCTCGCCGCAGGCTTCGACAGGTTCGGCTACGATCCCGCGGGCCGGTGCGCCCTCGATCTCGGCGCGTCGACCGGCGGGTTCACGCAGCTTCTTCTAGAACGGGGCGCACGTCATGTGACCGCCGTCGACGTCGGCCACAGCCAGTTGGACGATACACTGCGCGACGACCCGCGCGTCGCCGCTCTGGAGGGGCTGAACGCCCGCGACCTGACATCCAGCCATCTGCCGCATCCGATCACCGCGCTCGTCGCCGACTGCAGCTTCATCTCTCTGAAGCTCGCGCTGCCGCCCGCATTGGCGCTCGTCGAGCCCGGCGCGTGGGGGCTCTTTCTGGTGAAGCCGCAGTTCGAGGTTGGACGCGACGGCATCGGCAAGGGCGGGATCGTGCGCGACGAGGCGGCGGGTGAAGCGGCGGCTGCGGACGTGCACGCCTGGCTCGACTCGCAGTCCGGCTGGACGAGCGACGGCCTGACGCCCTCGCCCATCTCCGGAGGGGACGGGAACCGCGAATTCCTGCTGGGAGCGAGGAAAGCCTAGCTTCCAGGCCTAGTCGTCGAGCGTCGCGGTTTCGGTGATGGCGATGCCGAAGCCCTCGACACCCACATAGCGCCGCTCGCGGCTCGCATAGAGCCTGACGGAACGCACGCCGAGGTCGCGCAGGATCTGCGCGCCGAGGCCGA
>JAGRKR010000145.1 GCA_020442225.1 Hyphomicrobiaceae bacterium
CCGGCCGGCCGTGTCTCCGGCGGCGAGATCCTCTACAAGGGCGAGGACCTCGCCAAACTCGACGAGCGCGGCCTCAACCGCCTGCGCTGGAAGGAGATCGCACTCATCCCGCAGAGCGCGATGAACGGTTTCGATCCCGTCTACCGCATCACGGAGCAGATCGAGGAAGCGATCGACGCTCATGACACCTGGCCGGCGGAGCGCAAGAAGGCGCGCATCGAGGAGATGTTCGCTCTGGTGGGGCTCGAGCGCAGCCGCCTCAACGACTATCCGCACCAGTTCTCGGGCGGCATGCGCCAGCGCGCCATGATCGCCATGGCGCTGGTGCTGGATCCGACGTTGGTCGTCGCCGACGAGCCGACGACGGGCCTCGACGTCATCGTGCAGGACCAGATCCTCTATCGGATCAAGCAGATCCACGACCGGCTGCGCAAGACCATGCTGCTCATCACACACGACATGCCGGTCGTCTCGGAGAATTGCGACAAGATCGTCGTCATGTACGCCGGCAAGATCATGGAGTACGGCGGCAAGGCGGTGTTCCGCACGCCCTACCACCCGTATACGCTGGGGCTCTGCAACGCCTTTCCCGATCTCGGCGGCGAGGCGCGCGACCTGATCTCCATTCCCAAGAGCCCGCCCGATCTGCTGTCGCCGCCGCCAGGCTGTCGCTTCGCGAGCCGCTGCCCGTTCGCGACGGACGAGTGCCGCAAGGCCGAGCCGCCCATGCGCGAGGTGCAGCCCGGCCACGTCGCGGCCTGCCACCATCTCGACCAGGTCGAGCGCTTCCGCCGCGAAGCCGCCGAGCCCGACACTTGGCGCCGCGTCGCCTGACGTCAACCGCCACGCCCATCCAGGAGCGAAGAGCCCGCCATGTCCGCCCGCCCGACGACTGCTGCCTACCCGCCCGGCCTCAGGCACACCGGAGATCGCAACCGCCGCCTGGCCGAGCGGCTCCGTGAGTCACGCATCCTGATCGCGCCCGGTTGCTTCGACTGCCTCGGCGCCCGCATCATCGAGACCAGCGGCTTCGAGGCCGCCTACATCTCGGGAGCCGGCGTATCGCTCAGCCAACTCGGCGCGCCGGATCTCGGACTCGTCTCGTTCTCCGAGCATCTCGACCGCGTCAAACGCATCGCCGACGTGCTCACGATCCCCGTCTTCGCCGACATCGACACCGGCTTCGGCGGACCGCTCAGCATCGTCCGCACCGTGCGCGAGATGGAGCGCGCCGGTGTCAGCGCCGTGCAGATCGAGGATCAGGAGATGCCCAAGCGTTGCGGCCATGAGCTCGGCCGGCGCGTCGTCTCGCCAGCCGAGATGGAAGGGCGCATCAAGGCGGCCGCGGATTCCCGCCTCGACGAGAATTTCCTGATCGTGGCCCGGACCGACGCACGCACAATGGAAGGCATCGAGGCGGCGATCGAGCGCGCCCAGCGGTATCGCGAGGCCGGCGCCGACGTGCTGTTCGTGGAAAGCCCCGAGAGCGAGGACGAGATGGCGCGCATCGCCAAGGCCGTGCCGGGCGTACCGCTGCTTGCCAACATGGTCGAAGGGGGGCGCACACCTATCATGCCGGCGGCCAGACTCGAGGCCCTCGGCTTCCGGTTGGCGATCTATCCCAATGCCTTGACGCGGCGCTTCGCCAAGGTCGGCCTGGAACTCATGGCCGCACTCAAGGCCGAGGGCTCGACGCTCGGGCAGATGGATGGCATGCTCACGCATGGTCAGCTTTGGGACTTGTTCGACTCCAGGACGTGGCTGGCGCTGGAAAGCGAATTCGGCCGGCGCAACTCCTGAAGCTGCTCGATGACGCAAGCCGGAAAGGACAGCGAAATGGCTGAGCGAGGCGTACACGATCTCGGCGGGCTCGACGCTGGCAAGGTCGACCTCGAGCCGCACGAGCCGACGATGACGGAGCGGCGCATCGACGCCATGATGATGCTGCTTCGTGCCAAGCCGCGCTCGTTCTGGGTGACGGACGAGAACCGGCGCACCATCGAGAGCCTGACGCCGGAGTTCTATTCCGGCGCCCGCTACTACGAGAAGTGGGTGACCGCCATGCGCTCTCTCCTCCTCGAGAAGGGCATTCTCACCGAGGCGGAGATCGACGCGAAGCTCGCCGAGGTGCGCAAGCGCTTTGGACGGGCGGACTAGAATGCGCCGCCAGGTGTCGGCTCGGGCCGGCCAGGAGCAACGGACAGGACGCCGAAAATGAGCGAACGCTTCAAGATCGGGGATACCGTGCGGGTCGCGGCGGCCTCGCCACCGGGCCACATCCGCACGCCGCTCTATCTGCGCGGCCACACGGGTCGCATCGTGCGGCTACTCGGACATTTCCCAAATCCCGAGCGGCTCGCCTACGGCATGCACGGCCTGCCGGAGCTCGCGCTCTATCAGGTCGTCTTCACCATGGACGAGGTCTGGGGCGGGGACGGCAAGTATGCCCCGCGCGATACCGTCACCGCCGATCTTTATGAGCACTGGTTGGAGCCGATCTGAGCCGGACCGGTCGCCCTGGATACGGCTGAAGAGCGAGCAGGAGAGCGAAGCGTGAGCAGCGAACACGAGCATGAGCACGAGCACGGTCATCACCACGACCATGATCACGGCCACAGCCACGGCCATAGCCCCTTCCAGCCCGACATCAAGGAGCCATCGGAGGACTGGGAGTTCATGGAGGTGGCGCTGCGTGAGCTGCTCATCGACAAGGGCATCCTGACGGCGCGGGAAATTCAGGAAAAGATCGAGGATTACGAGGGCAGGACGCCCGAGAACGGCGCCAAGATCGTGGCCCGCGCCTGGGTGGACCCGGCCTACAAGGCCCGCCTGCTGGCGGATGGCAATGCCGGCGTCGCGGAGTTGGGACATCCCTTCGACGGTCTCAAGCTGGTCGTGGTGGAGAACACCGCGGACGTCCACCACATGGTGGTCTGCACGCTCTGTTCCTGCTATCCGCGGGCGCTCATCGGCATTCCGCCGCTCTGGTACAAGTCGCGCGAGTACCGCGCGCGGACCGTGCGCGAGCCACGCGCAGTGCTGGCCGAGTTCGGCACGCATTTGCCCGATGATGTCGAGGTGCGTGTGCTCGACAGCACGGCCGACTGCCGCTACCTCGTGCTGCCCCGTCGGCCGGAGGGCACCGAGGCGATGAGCGAGGCGGAGCTGGCCGCGCTCGTCACGCGCGACAGCATGATTGGCACGGCACTCGCCCGCTCACCCGCGAAAGCCTGATCGAGCTGGGCCTCGCCCGCTCGCTTTGAGCTGCCGGGCCAACCATCAAACGGCGACGGGGGCCTGACGGCCCCCGTAATCACGTCTGAAGTCGTCGGATCTCCCGTCCGGCCGCTGCCGCTGCCGCTGCGCCTGGCTCAGAACTGGCGCAGCAGCCGCTCCAGATACTCGAGCTCAATGGGCGGCCGCGTCATGTCGCCGAGCCGCTTGCGCAACTCTTCGAGGATCTCACGCGCACGCTGGCGGTCCGGCTTGTCCGGCACCTGCACGCGGGCGCCGATGTCGGGCCCCTCGTGACGCTGCGGCCGATCGAGCGGATCGCGATCGCCACCGCGGTTGCCGACCCGTGACGGCATCATCTTCAACATCTGCTGCGCCAGCGACTGCGCGCCCTTGCGAAGCTGCTCGAGCGCCCTCTGCTCATCGCGGGTGGCCTTGCCGAGGTTCCCCTCCTTGAGCGCACGCTCGGCCTCGGCCATGGCGCGACCCGCCTCGTCGAGCTGACGCGGCATCTGCATGCCGAAACGACGCATGCCTTCCATCAGCCGGTCGAGCTGACCACGCAGGTTTCCCTGTCGCTGCCCGAGCCCAGGCCCGTCCTGTGGACCCGCCTGCTGACCGGGCTGTCCGGGGCGTCCGGACTCGCCATCGCCCGGCTGGCCCTGCCGGCCACGCTGCTGGCCTTCGCGCTGGCCCGGCTGGCCTCCGCGGTTCTGGCCTTCACGGTTCTGGCCCTGTCGTCCCTGTCCCTGCTGGCGCTGCTGGCGTTGCGCACCGAAGGTATCGTCGAGCAGCTTCTGCTGACGCCCGATGAGGTCTCCAAACTCGCTCATCTGGCGCATCATCTCGCGACTCTGGCCCGTATCCGCCATGCGCCCCGACTGCAACCGCTCGAGCAGATCCCTGAGTTCGCTCAGCATCTGCTGCGCGGCATCGCGGGCGCCCGAGCGGGCCAGCTCCTCGATGTTGCGCAACATCTGATCGAGGTCCTTGGGCTGGGCCATCTGGTCCGGGCCGAGACCTTGCGGCACCTGACGGTCATCCATGCCCTTGCGTGCGAGCTGTTGCATGAACTTGGCCATCGCCTCGCGCAGCTCCTGCATGAGCCGCTTGATCTCCTCGTCGGTAGCGCCGCGCTCAAGCGCCTTGGCCAGCTTCTCCTGAGCCTCGCGCAGCCTGCGCTCCGCCTCGGAAAGATTGCCATCCTCGATCCGGAGAGCTACCTGCCAGAGCTGCTCCATCGTGCTCTTGATGCCAGCCCGCAGGTGGTTGTACTGGAGCCGCCAGCGCGCGGACCGCAGCCCGAGGTAGACGTGGCGATCGGAAATGTGCAGGTCCGGCGCGAGTGTCAGCGCATCGAGCGCGCGCACGACGCGGCGCCAGTTGCGCGGATCGTCGTAGAGGCTGCGCCGCTGCTCGATGACGGCCCGTGCGAAGGGCTTGCGGAAGCGGCGCGACGGGAACACGAGCTCGACGGCTTCGCTGCGGCCAATGTTGCCCGCCGCATCGCGCGCGATGAGCGTCATGCGCACGGCGGTGCCGGCCCAGGGATGCGACATCAGCTCGTGGTAAGATGTCGCCTCGCCGGCCTTGGCGTTGGCACGAGGCAGCTTGAGCGCCAGCACGGGCGGACGCTCGAGCGGAAAGCGCGGCTCGCCCTTGACGGCCTCCTCCGGCACCTCGGGATCGACGCGCTCGAAGCGCGCCTCGGCCGTGACGACGCCGTAGTCGTCCTCGACCTTGTAGCTGAGCTTCAGCGAGCCGCGGGGCGTCGTCTCGGGCGGCTTGGTCAGCGTGATGCGCGGGGCGCGATCGGGCGTGACGCGGAACCGCCAGCTCGCCAGCTCACGCGAGCCGTCCAGGAGCCGCACGACCTGTGTCTTCCTGAGCTCCAGCCGAGCCTCGACGAGAGCGTCGGTGCCGGTGACGCCGGTCTTCTTCTCCTTGCCGTCCTTGGCCTTCGTGCTGGCGATGTCATGGCGCGTCGGCTCGCTCGCGCCCTCGACGAGCGTCTCGACGACAAGCCGGTCGCCACGAACGCCGCTGGCGCGCACAATTAATTGGCTGTGCTCGGGAACCTGCACGTCCGGCTTCTGCTCGCCGGCCTCGGCCGGCGTTCCGAGAGGCTTGCCACCGTCGGCAAGCATGATCGGCGGTATGCCGGTGTAGACCGGCGGCGTCACCCAGGCGTCGAGCCGGGCTTCGATCGACACCGGCGGGGCCCCGAAGCGGAAGGCGGAAACCAGCCGATCATAGGCCCGATCCCCGACCACCACGTAGGCAAGGACGACGGCCAGCATCAGCACGGCCCGCAAGGCGAACGGATCGCGCTTGTCGACGCGCGGCTGCGGACCGGCGATCTTCAGACGCTCGAACAGCGCCTCGAGACGGGTCCGGTGCACCTCCCACAGGCGCTTGGCCACGGGATCGTCCGTTCCGAGCGCGATCTGGTCCTCGTAGGAGGTGGCCGGCCGGTGCTGCACGCCCGACGACAGCTCGAGCCGGCGCAACCCTTCATCGCGCGACGGCCAGGGCACCCTGGCGACCAGGAACAGCGCCACAAGCGCCGCCAGCCCGAACAGCCCGATCGCAGCCTTGTGCGCCAGCTCCGGCATGAGCGGCCACACCCCGGCCAGCGACAGAGCCAGGAACAGGCCCGCCAGCCCCAGGATCAACCACAGTCGTAGCCACAGGCGCTCCAGATAGAGGGCAACCCGGCTCAGCCGGACCTTGCGCTCCAGGGCGCGGCTCAAAGGCGTGCGCTGCATTGGCTGTGCTTCCATAGGGTCACTCTAACATGGCCGCTATGACCGTGCTCTTCACAAAAATTTCGGCGAGCTTTCGAGGCCGTCCGAGATCGGACCAGCGCGCCAACTGGTTCGCGCCGGCACTCCGGACGTACCCGACATGCTGTCACGACACACGTTGCGGGTGCAAGAGTGGTAGGCGAAAATGGCCGTGGCGAGGCAGGCGGCCTCAGGTGGCCTCGCCAGCGAGCCAGGGCGCGATCCTGTCCCCGCCAATCAGCTCCTCATAGGACGGCCGCGGCCGCACGACCGCGAACGTTTCGTCCTTCACGAGCACCTCGGGAATCAACAGCCTGGAGTTGTAGGTCGACGACATGGTCGCGCCATAGGCTCCCGCGGTCATGACCGCGAGCAGATCGCCCCGCCTGACGGGCGGCAACATCCGGTCCTGGGCCAGGAAATCGCCGGTCTCGCAGACCGGCCCGACCACATCCACCAGCCGCTCGCCGGAGACCGTGACGGACTCGTCGACCGGCCTGATCTCGTGGAAGGCCTCGTACAGCGTCGGCCGCATGAGGTCGTTCATCGCCGCATCGACGATAACGAACGACTTGGCGGCGGCCTCCTTCACGTAGATCACGCGTGTGACCAGCACGCCGGCGTTGCCGACGATCATGCGGCCGGGCTCGAGGTAGAGGCGGCAGCCGAGGTCGCCGAGCGCCGCCTTGACGACGGCGGCGTAGGCGTCCGGGTGGGGCGGCTCGGGCTCCTCCGGCCTGTAGGGCACGCCCAGTCCGCCACCGATGTCCAGATGCTCGATATCGTGGCCTTCCCGCCGCAGGTGGACGACGAGGTCCCGCATCAGGCGGAACGCATCCCGGAACGGTTCCAGGCCGGTGATCTGGCTGCCGATATGCAT
>JAGRKR010000146.1 GCA_020442225.1 Hyphomicrobiaceae bacterium
AGCCGATGCCGAGGCGCGCGCGGCGGTACATCGGCAAGAGCGTCACGTCGCGCCCCTCGATCGAGACGTGCCCGCCCTCGGGATAGATGAGGCCCGCGATGGCATAGAAGGTCGTGGTCTTGCCCGAGCCGTTGGGGCCGAGCAGGCAGAGGACCTCGCCCGCGCGCACCGCAAGATCGATATCACGGCCGATGGGCTTGCCCGGATAGCCGATGCCCAGCCCGCGCGCCGAGATGAGAGGTTCAGGCGTCGTCGTCACGACCAGCCCTCCTCGCCCCGCGCGAGCAGCCACAGGAAGAAGGGCGCGCCGACCATGGCCGTCAGCACCCCGAGCGGGATCTCGGTCTGGGCCAGCGAGCGGGCGAGCGTATCGACGAGCAGCAGGTAGGTGCCGCCCATTAGCAGCGACGCTGGCAGGAGACGGTCGAAGTTGGGGCCGACGAGCATGCGCGCCAGATGGGGGATGATCAGTCCGACCCAGCCGATTACGCCGGCAATCGCCACGACGCTCGCCGTCATCAGTGTGGCGGCGGCGATCACGACGAGGCGCAGCCGGCCTGCTTCGACGCCGAGGGAGCGCGCCTCCTCGTCTCCGAGCGAAAGCACGTTGATGCGCCAGCGCAGCAGCAGCATGGGCACGAGTCCCGCAGCAGCCAGCGGCGCTGCCGACCAGAGCTCGCCGCTGCGCACGCTGGAGAGGCTGCCGAGCAGCCAGAAGACGATGGCGGGCAGTTGGTCGTAGGGATCGGCGAGGATCTTGAGCAGCGAGATCACGGCGCCGGCCAGCGAGCCGACCACCACTCCGGCGAGCACGAGCACGAGCAGCGGCTCGCGATTGCGGACCAGTCCCGCAACGACGTAGACGAGTCCGACCGTTGCGAGCCCCGTCACGAATGCCAGCAGTTGAATGCCAGCGACAGGAAGCGACAGGAAGATGCCGAGCACGGCGCCGAGCCCGGCTCCCGTCGAGACGCCGAGAATGTCCGGAGAGACGAGCGGGTTGCGAAAGAGGCCCTGATAGGCGGCCCCGGCCGCCGCGAGCGCAGCGCCGACAAGCACGGCTGCCAGCACGCGCGGGAGGCGTACGGAGAACAGCACCGTCTCGATCGGTCCCTTGCTTCCATGGCCGGTTAGCGCGTTCCAGAAGGCCGTCAGGATGTCCGTCGTCGCAATCGGGAACTTGCCGATGCCGATCGCGACCACTAGGAGTGCCGCGAGCGCCGCCGTCAGGCCGAGGATCACTAGGCCGGCGCGCTCGCGTCGCTGGGGCTTGAGTGTCTCTCTACTCACCGCCGTCTCGTCTGCTCGGGTGGCTCACCCTTCGACCAGGCGATCAGCCTGTCGAGCTCCGCCTCGCTCGGGTCAACATGGTAGAAGAGACGATAGAACTCCCGGGTGACCGTCTTGAGGTCGTCGGGGAAATGCTGCGGATAGAGCAATCCCGCCACCCATTTTAGGCCGATGATGCGGTTGAGCGAGGGCGGCCTGTCGATCCAGCCGAAGGGCGCCGTCGGGCTCAGGAAGACCCGCTTGCGCTTGACGGCTTCGATGTTCGCCCACAGCGGGTCGTTCCATACCGCCCGGAAAAAGGTCGGGTCCCAGGTCAGGATGGTATCGGGATTGGCCGCGATGACCTGCTCTATGGAGGCGCGCACGAGCCCGCGCCGCCGGCCGCCCCCGTCGGCCACGTTGCGTCCGCCCGCCCGCTCGATGATCTCTGTATTGATCGAGCCCGTGAGGCCGGTCTCCAGCCCGTCCGGACCGCGAGCCAGATAGACCCGGGGTCGCTTGTCCACCGGCACCGTGGCGAGCACCTTGTCGATGCGCGCGAAGGTCGCTTCGACGTAGCGCGCGAGCGTTTCCGCGCGCGACTCGACGCCAAGGATGCGACCGAGCAGGCGGAGCGCCTTCGGCGTTGCTTCGAGACGCCCGTCGATCAGAACGTAGGGAATCCGCGTCTGCGCCTGCACGTTGTCGGCGAGCGAGACGAAGGTCGCGCGGGTGGAGCCGAAGTCGAGGATGAGGTCCGGCTTGATCTTCAGCACCGTCTCGAGGTTGGCGGTGCCGCCGCGACCCGTCAGCCGTCCGAGCGCCGGCAGGTCGCGATAGGCTGGAGCGATGAAGGGGCGCTCCTCCGGCTTTGGCGGGTTGGGCCAGCCCGTCATTTTCTGCGGCGCCAGCATGTAGAGCAGGATCGAGGCCGGCGGGCCGGCCGCGAACACGCGCGTGATGCGGTCAGGCACCTCGACCGTGCGGCCGGCGCTGTCGGTCACGGTACGCGCCTCGGCGAGCGCCGGCATCACCAGGGCGAGCAGAGCGAGCGTGATGGTTCGCAGCATGGTGCGGGACTCCACGTCCTGTCGAGCCTGGCCGCTGGCTGGATCGCGCGTAGCATAGCGCATCCGGCGTGGCGTGCGCAGGCCCGCGCGAACGAGCGTTGTGCCGATCTCCATGGCGAGGCTCCGCGCGTCGCCATGGTAATTCTGCCGGAGCAGCCGCTTCGGGAGCCGAAGCAGCCGTGTCCGCCACGCGCCATCCGCCTCAGTAGTTGACCGACAGCCCGGAGCCGCCGTCGACGGCAAAGACCTGGCCGGTCACGACGTCGGCGAGTGGCGAGCAGAAGAACAGCACCGAGGCGGCGAGATCGCGTGGCTCGATCAGGCGGCCGAGCGGGATTTCCGCAATCGTCTCCTTCGAGATCTCCTCGACGCTGACGCCCGCGTCGCGCGCGCGACGATGGAAGTTCTGCATCATGCGCTCGGTCGCCGTATAGCCGGGATGCACGCAATTGACCGTGACGTTGAACGGGCCGACCTGGTTGGCGAGCTGCTTGGTGAAGTTGGAGACGCCGGCGTTCACCACGCCGTTCGTGATGCGCAATGGCGCCACGATACGCGCGGTCATGCCGCCGATGTTGACGATGCGGCCCCATCGACGCGGCTTCATGTGTACGAGAACCTCGCGGGCGCAGCGGATATAGGCCATCAGCTTGACGTCGACGTGGTGGCGCCAGTGCTCGTCCGTCTGTTCGTCGAACGGTGCGCTGAGGGAGGCGACGGCATTGTTGACGAGAATGTCGATGCGTCCGGCGGCGGTGGCGGCCTCGGCCACGAAGCGGCGGATGTCGTCATAGTTGCAGACATCGGCGATGATGGGCCAGGCCTCGACGCCGAGCTTGCGGATGTCGGCAGCCGTCTCCTCGAGCGAATCGCGTGTGCGGCCGCACAGGGCGATGCTGACGCCCTGCTCGGCCAGCATCAGCGAGGTTGCGCGGCCGATGCCGCGGCTCCCGCCCGTTACCAGTGCGACACGACCTTTCAGACCGAAATCTCCGGCCAATGTTTCCTCCCCTGATCTGCTGATGGTGTGCCGCGGGACGCGGCCGCCCCGAGAATGGCCCATGGTCGCGGCACTGTCGACCCGGAACGTCCGAGGCGGAGCGCCCGCAGAGCGCAACGGCGACCCGGCACGACGCGGAGGCTCGGGTCAGGCAGCCCGGATTCGCGCTCCGCAGGCCGGCGTGCGGGCCATTTTCGCCGCATGCTCGCGAGACCTCCACGAAATGGACCGAAGTAAGTCGCATTGTCATCACACTGGTCAGAGAAAATCTTTGCACGCAATATATGTTCGGCGGCGGCGTGCCGGCTGCAATCGGGAGAGGAAACGCAATGTTGGGACGTATGTGTCAATTGGGCCTGCTGGCCCTCGCGCTGGTGGCGGCCATGCCAGCCGCCGAGGCGCAGCGCGGGCCTCAGCGACAGGTCGACCAGACCCGCTGGGTCAAGCTCGGAGCGGAGACCGTGGACGGGCGGCGGGACCGTGATGTCATCCGCGTCGGCCGCGAGAGGGGTGCGTTCGATCGCATTCGCCTGCGCGTCAGCGGGCGAGACATCGTGCTGCGCGAGATGCGCATCGTCTTCGCCAACGGTGACACGCAGGACGTGCCGGGCCGCATCGAGATCGCGGCCGGAACGGACATGCGGCCGATCCGGCTCGACGGCGGCATCCGCCGCATCGACCGCATCGAGCTGTCCTACCGCGCGAGGCGCGACTTCGATCGAGGTCGCGGACGCGACCGGGATCGCGAGCAGGCCGTCGTCGAGGTGTGGGCCGAGCAGATCATCGACCGCCCGCCGCCACAGCTCACGGGCTGGGAGCTTCTCGGGCGTGACGTCGTCGGGCCGCGTGTCGATCGCGAGGTGATCCCGGTCGGCCGGCGCGAGGGCCGCTTCTACGCCATCCGCCTCAGGGCGTTGCGCAGCGACGTCTACCTGCACGATCTCAAGGTCGTCTACGGCAACGGCGAAGTCGACGATATCCAGGTGCGCGACCGCATCCGGGCCGGCGACATGACGCGTCCGCTCGCCCTCAAGGGCGGCCGCTTGATCAAGGAGATCCGCCTCGTCTACGCCAGCCGACCCGACCACCGGGCGCGGGCGATCGTCGAGGTTTGGGGCGACAAGACGGCCCAGCGTCCGCGGCCTGCCGCCGGCATCCCCGGGAACTGGGTCATGTTCGGTGCGGCCGATGTCGGGCAGAACGCCGAGCGCGACGTGATTGCCGTCGGGCGCGAGAAGGGCCGCTTCAGCCAGATCGCCCTCCGTGTGCGCGGCAGCGACGTCAGGCTGCGGCGCCTGCGCGTCGTCTACGCCAACGGCGAGACGGACGTGCTCGAGGCCAGAGAGGATATTCCCGCTGGCCGCCATTCGAAGTTCTACAACCTCAAGGGTGATCGCTTCATCAAGGAGATCATCCTCGTGCACCGGGCCGAGCAGGGCAGGATCGGTCGGGCGCGGGTCGAGCTATTCGGGCTCCACGCTGCGGATTACCGGCCGGCGCGGCCCGTCGCTCCGCCCGTCGCCCCGCCGCCGACGCATCGCCCGGGCGAGTGGGTCATTCTCGGCTCGCAGAAGGCCGGCCTCGGTGTCGATCGCGACGTCATCACTGTCGGTCGCGACGTGGGGACCTTCCGCAAGATCCGCATCGACGTGACCCGCTCAGGCCGGCGCGGTGTGCGCATCTACAATGTCCGCGTCATCTATCGCAACGGCGAGTCGGAGACGCTGAACGTGCCCAACGAGATCCCGCGGGGCGGCTCGTCCGGGCCGCTCGATCTCAGCGGCAACCGCCGGATCATCGAGCGCATCGAGTTGGTCTATCGCACGAAGTTGTCGCTGTTCGGCGAAACGCGGGTCGAGGTCTGGGGCCAGCGCTGATCCGACCGGTGGACGGGGATGAAGGCGGCAGGCGGTTCGTTTCCGCTTGCCGCCTTCTTGCCTTTCGGGGCAGTGTTCCGCCCACGCCCTGCCATTCCGGATGACCGCAAGGCAAAGGCTTGTTAATGTCGGCGCAGACTCTGTCGCAGTATTGCAACTGAAGCGAGATCGATCGTTGTCCTCGCATCCTGAGCCCGGCGACTACGCATACAACCTGGAGGGCGCGCTTGCGGCCGTCGTGGCCGTGCGCTCGCGCATTCCCAGCGATGCCTTCACGGCCGACACGCTCGGCACGGAGCGGGGCGGGAACGGCGTGGTCATCCGCAGTGACGGCATCGTTCTGACGATCGGCTACCTCATCACGGAGGCCGAAAGCGTCTGGCTGAGCTTCAACGACGGGAGCGTGGTTCCCGGGCATGTGATCGGCCAGGACCAGGAGACCGGCTTCGGGCTGATCCAGGCGCTGTCGCGCGTGCAGGTGCCGGCATTGCAGCTCGGAAGCTCCGCGAGCGTCAAGGTCGGCGACCCCGTCGTGGTGGCCGGTGCAGGCGGGCGTCAGCACGCCGTCGCGGGACAGGTTGTCGCCCGGCAGGAGTTCGCCGGGTACTGGGAGTATCTCCTCGACGAGGCGCTGTTCACCGCGCCCGCGCACCAGAACTGGGGCGGAGCGGCCGTCATCGACGAGGCCGGCAAGCTGATCGGTGTCGGCTCGCTCAGCGTCCAGCAGGTGGCCGAAGGCAATGAGGGACGCGACATCAACATGGTCGTCCCGATCGATCTGTTGAAGCCCATCCTGGACGACATGCTTTCGCTGGGCCGCACGCGCCGACCGGCCAGGCCTTGGCTCGGCGTTTACGCGACGGAGGTCGGCGGGCGCGTGGTCATCGCCGGGCTTTCCAATCGCGGTCCGGCCCGCAAGGCGGACTTGCGGGTGGGCGATGTCGTGCTGCGCGTCGGCAGCGAGAACGTGACGAACCTCACGACCTTTTTCAGGAGCATCTGGTCGCGCGGGGATGCCGGCGTCACCGTGCCGATCACGGTGCATCGCTCGGGCCGCACGCTCGAGGTGAATGTCGCCTCGGTGGATCGCCGCAGCCTGCTCAAGGGGCCTGTGCTACATTAAGGCCGGGATCGTCGGGTCGCGCGACCCTGGGCAGGTGTCGCGACGGACCAGCGACGGCAAGATCACCTGCATCGGAGCTCATCGACATGGCACGTCCGCTCATCATTGCGCCCTCGATCCTGTCCGCGGACTTCGCGCGGTTGGGCGCCGAGGTCCAGGCCATCGACAAGGCCGGCGGCGACTGGATTCACCTCGACGTGATGGATGGGCATTTCGTTCCGAACATCACCTACGGACCGCCCGTCATCAAGGCCATCCGCCCCGCCTCGGCCAAGGTCTTCGACTGCCATCTCATGATCGCGCCGGCCGATCCCTATCTCGCCGCCTTTGCCGAGGCCGGAGCCGATATCATCACCGTGCATGCGGAGGCTGGCCCGCACCTCGACCGTTCACTGCAGGCCATTCGTGCCCTCGGCAAGCGGGCGGGCGTGTCACTCAATCCCTCGACGCCGGAGTCGGTCATCTCCTACGTGCTGGATCGCCTCGACCTGATCCTGCTGATGACCGTCAATCCGGGGTTCGGAGGCCAGGCCTTCCTGCCGGCCGTGATCGACAAGATCGCCCGCGTCAAGGAGATGGTCGGGGACCGTCCGATCGACATCGAGGTGGACGGCGGCATCACGCCGGAAACGGCGCCGCTCGTCGTGCGCGCGGGGGCGAACGTGCTCGTCGCGGGTTCGGCTGCCTTCAAGGGGGGCGAGCCTGAGGCCTACGCGCGCAACATCGCGGCCCTGCGGGCAGCGGCAACCGGCGCCTGAGCCGAGGCGCGCCGGCTTGCGAGGCTTGAAGGTGCTCTAGCTAGAGCTTGAGCGTGACCCGCACGACGCCCGGATTCGTCGGATCGTAGGCGCGGGCAAAGCCAAGATCCCGGCACAGGTTGAGCATGCGGGCGTTCTCCGTGAGCACGTCGCCAACGAAGCTGGCGATGCCGCGCGCCCGCGCCGCGGCGATCAGGCGGTCCATCATCAGGCGCCCGATGCCGCGTCCGGAAATCTCCCGGCGCACGATGATCGCGAATTCTGCGCTCTCGAGGTCGGGATCGGCGGAATAGCGCGCGACCGCATGGATCTCCGTCGTTCCCGGTGTGCCCCGATGGGTCAGGACCAGCGCCAGCTCGCGATCGTAGTTGATCTGGGTGAGGCGCGCCGCCAGCAGATGATCGAGAACTTTCATCGGCACCAGAAAGCGCTGGCGCACCTCCGCTTGGGAAAGCCTGGAGAAGCCGGCGAGAAGCTGCGGCTCGTCCTCCGCGCGTATCGGTCGCAGAAAGAGCCTGGTGCCGTCGGCGAGCTCGACATCCTCCTCGTGCTCGCTCGGGTAGGGCATGATGGCGAGGCGCTGACCGCTCGGGCCGCGTGCCGGCGTTACCCTGATCCGGGCATCGAGTGCCAGCACGCCGCGCTCGTCGGCGATCAGCGGGTTGATGTCGAGTTCCACGACTTCCGCGACGTCGATGGCGAGTTGCGCCACCTTGATGAGCGTCAGGGCGATATCGTCGAGCGCGACGGCAGGCCGGTCACGATAGCCCTGAAGAAGCCGATGGATGCGCGTCTGGCGCATCAGGTGTCGCGCCAGGTTCATGTCGAGAGGTGGCAGCGCCATGGCGGTGTCGGCGATGATCTCGACGCCGGTGCCGCCCTGGCCGAACATGATGACGGGTCCGAACTCGTGCGCGACGCTCATGCCGACGATCAGCTCGAACGCGCGCGGGCGTCGGATCATCTCCTGTACCGTCACGCCTTCGATGCGCGCCTCCGGGCGAGCCTTGGCGATGCGCTCCAGCATCTCGGCCGTGGCGGCCTCTGCCGCCGCGGGCGTTGCAAGGTCGAGCGCCACGCCGCCGACGTCCGATTTGTGTGTGATCTCGTGCGACAGGATCTTGATCGCCACCGGGCAACCGATTTCGGCGGCGATGGTTGCGGCCTCGGCGGGCGTGCGCGCCACCCGCGTTCTGGTGGTCGGGATCTGGTAGGCCTCGAGCACCGCCTTCGCCTCGATCTCCGACAGGATCTCGCGGCCTTCGCGCAGGACGGCGGCGATGATCTTACGGACGGCCGCCGTGTCGGGCTGAAAGTCCGTCGGGATCGACGGCGGGGTCATCGCCAGAAGCGCCTGGTTGCGCCTGTAGGTGACGAGGTGCATGAAGGCGCGCGCCGTCTCGTATGGCGTCTCGAAGGTCGGGATGCCCCGACCGGTCAGGATCTGGCGCGGCTGCTTCGTCGAGGCGCCACCGAGCCAGTTGGTGATCACGGTCTTGCCGGTGGGATGGCGGCCGATGACCTCGCTGATCGCCGTCGCGACGGTTGCGCCGTCGATCAGCGCGGTCGGGCAGTTGATGACCATGATGGCGTCGATGCCGGGGTCCTCGAGGAGCGCGGAGAGCGCTGCGGTATAGCGCTCGGCACCGGCATCGCCGATGACATCGACGGGGTTTCCGCGCGACCATGTCGGCGGCAGTGCGGCGTCCAGGCGGCTCATGGTGTCGGGCGAAAGTGTCGCGAGGTGTCCGCCCTGCTCGATCAGCGCATCCGTCGCCAGCACGCCGGCACCGCCGCCGTTGGTGAGGATTGCGACCCGCTCGCCGGCGGGCAGCCCGATCTTGCTCAAGGTCTCCACCGCATCGAACAATTCGCCGAGGCTGTACACGCGGAGCATGCCGGCGCGCCGGAAGGCGGCATCGTAGACAGCGTCGGAGCCGGCCAGCGCTCCGGTATGCGAGGCCACGGCGCGCGCGCCTTCCGCGAAGCGGCCGCCCTTGACCACGATGACCGGCTTCGCCCGGGCGGCCGCGCGGGCTGCCGACATGAACTTGCGGGCGTTGGTCACGGCCTCGACATAGAGAAGGATCGCGCCGACCTTGGGATCGCGTCCGAGGTAGTCCAGCATGTCGCCGAAATCGACATCGGCCATGCCACCAAGCGTGACCATGTGGGAGAAGCCGATGCCGCGGCCCCTGGCCCAGTCCAGCACGGCCGTGACGATGGCGCCCGACTGGGTGACGAAGGCGATGCGTCCGGCCGGCGGGCTGATGCCGGCGAAGCTGGCGTTGACCTTGGCGGCGGGAACGATGATGCCGAGGCAGTTCGGGCCGAAGATGCGCAGCAGATGTGGCTTGGCGGCGTCCAGCATCTGCTGGCGAAGTCTTTCGCCCTCCTCGCGGCCGCCCTCTCCGAAGCCTGCCGTGATCACGATGGCGGCCTTCGTGCCGCGCGCGCCGAGGTCGGCGATGATGCCGGGAACGGTTCGCGGTGGCGTCACCACGACCGCCAGATCGACCGGCGACGGCATGGCCGCCACATCGGCATGGACCGGCAGGCCATGCAGCGTTCTGTGGCGGGGGTTCACGAGATGGAGCGGCCCCTCGAAGCCCGCCTCGAGCATGGCGCGGACGAGGACCGAGCCCACAGTGCCCGGGCGCTCGCTGGCCCCTATGATGGCCACCGAGCCCGGCGCGAAGGCTGCTTCGAGGTTTCTTATCGTCATGTGCTGTCCATTTCTGTCCCCTCGGGCTTCTCCAGTACTTGCGCGAGGTCAAAGTAAGGCTGATGCCGTGATGGCAGTTCTAATCCGAGAAGTGTGACATACTGGCAGTGGCCGGCTCTTCCTTCTGCGGCTTTTCTGGAAGGAGGGGGCCGCGGCGCCGGGGCATTCGCATTCTTGGGGAGAGACTTCGATGGTGGCACGGCAAATGGGAGGCGGCTCGCTCAGGGAGCCGGACGCGCTGACAGCCGTGCCGCAGACCCGAAGCGTCCCATTCGACCAACCCTGGGTCTGGCTGGCGGCCGGCTGGCGCGATCTGTGGCGCGTGCCGAGCGTCAGCCTCGCCTACGGCGGCGTTTTCGCTGCGGTGGCCGTGCTCATGGCCTTCGGTCTCACGCAATTCGGCTGGCAATCCCTGATCCTCGCTCTGGCGGGCGGCTTCCTCATCCTTGGCCCCATCCTCGCGGTCGGGCTCTACGAGGTGAGCCGGCGGCTGGAGATGGGCGAGACGATCAGTCTCGCCGAGGCGATCGCCGCCAGCCGCCGGGCGCCCGGCCAACTGGGCTTCATGGGCATCCTGCTGCTCATCATGTTCTTTGCCTGGGTCCAGATCGCGCTGCTGCTGTTCATGCTCTTCATGGGGACCGGACACCTGCCGTCGCCGAGCGAGTTCGTGCCGACGCTGCTGTTCTCCGGCCGGGGCCTCGGATTGTTGATCGTCGGCACGTCCGCCGGCGCCGTCCTGGCCGCACTCGTTTTCGTGGTCACGGCCGTCTCGGTGCCGCTGCTCATGGTGCGCAAGGTCGACGTGGTGACCGCGGTTCTGACGAGCATCGACGCCTGCCGGAAGAACCTGCCGGCCATGGCGCTGTGGGCGGTTCTCATCGCTGCGTTCATGGCGCTCGGACTGGCCACCGTCTTCGTCGGCCTGGCGGTCGCCTTTCCCCTGATCGGCCATGCCAGTTGGCACGCCTTCCGCGATCTCGTCGCACTCGAGCCGAACGAATAGCGCGGCACGATCCAGCATGGACCCTCGCCGGCAGGCGGCGGCCGTACGCCTCAGCGCGGTGGCGTCACGCGCTTGTCCCGGGGCAGGGCGAGGCAGGCCAGCACCGGGCCGGCGTTGGGCAGGCGCAAGGCCAGACGCCGGGCGAGCCGCGTCGTGCCCGGTCCTGGTCGTCCGGCGCGACGACGGATGGGGTTTGGCAGCGACACGGCGAGCAGCAGAGCTTCGCGGTCGGTGAGTTGGCTCGCAGGCTTGGCAAAATGGAAGCGCGACGCTGCCTCGATGCCGTAGATGCCCGGCCCCCACTCGGCGATGTTGAGATAGATCTCCAGGATGCGGCGCTTGGGCCACGCGGCCTCCATGCCGAGCGCCAGCGGGATCTCCAGCGCTTTGCGCAGATAGCTCTTGCCGGGCCACAGGAACAGGTTTTTCGCGGTCTGCATCGTGATGGTGCTGGCGCCGCGCGGGATGCCGTCTCTCGCCTGATCGATGGCGATGCTCATGGCCTGCCAGTCGATGCCGCCGTGCTGGCAGAAGCGCCCATCCTCCGATACGACGACGGCGCGGATGAGGCGCGGCGATATCCGCTCGATCGGCACCCAGGTCTGGTGGACCGGGCGGCCGAGCACGCTCTCGCCCAACATCAATGTCGAGAGTGGGGGATCGACGAAGCGATAGAAGCCGATGAGGGCGACGGCCAGCAGGATCAGCGCCAGTCCGAGCATGAGCGCGAGGCGCAGCAGGCGGCCGATGAGGCCTCTCTTCGGCTTCGCGGGCCGGCGGACGGTGCGGGTGCGCGCGTCGTCCTCGGGGAGGGCGAGTGTCGGCGGTGTCGACGGTGTCGGCGCCGTTGCGGGACGCGCGGTGCGGCTGGTGCGTTCCGCATCCCCGGTACTGTCCGGCGGACCGACGCCGGGTTCGCTCGTCGTCGCCCGCGCGTCGAACTCAGCCCGGCCGTCGGTCATGGAAACTGGTCCTCGAAAGACTGGAGCTGCCTTCTCGCGCCATACGTATATAGTCCCGGCGTCGGTCGGTACGAAGGGAGCCAGGACGTAAAGTGCAGGCAGGCGGCGGAAAGATGACGTTCTCGCAGAGGCTGGGAGAGAGGGCCCAGGCCGTGGAACAGCGCCTCGACCACATGCTCGTTGCGGCGCGGCTCGGGCAGCCGCCGGAGCGCCTGGTGGCTGCGATGCGTCATGCGGTGCTCGGCTCCGGCAAGCGGTTCCGGCCTTTCCTCGTGCTCGAATCCGCGGCTCTCATGGGTGTTCCGGTCGAAGATGCTCTGGATACGGCGGCAGCTGTCGAGCTGCTGCATTGCTACTCGCTGGTGCACGACGATCTGCCGGCCATGGACGACGA
>JAGRKR010000147.1 GCA_020442225.1 Hyphomicrobiaceae bacterium
TGCTGGAATTCTGGATCGATCCGGAAAGCCCCTATTTCAAGAAGGTCTTCGGCGAAGACAAGCAGTTCGTCTTCTTCTGTGCCGGCGGCCTGCGCTCGGCCCTGGCGGCCGACACGGCCCAGAAGATGGGGCTGAAGCCGGTCTCGCACGTCATCGGTGGCTTCAAGGCCTGGAAAGAGGCCGGTGGCGCAGTGCAGAAACCCGAGACCGAGTGGAAATAGATCCTATCCGCACGTCCTGCCGCAGAGCGCCGCCGGCGAGAGCCCGGAGCGGGCGCCGATCCCGTCCGCATGCTGTTTAACCAATTCGTCTCTTCTTTTGGACAACAGATTGTTCCAAATGACGATTGATCTATGATCCGCAGACGGTAATGACTGACTGCTCAAGGGGCCGTCAGCGGGCCGCGGGGGCGACCTCTCCAACTTGCACACCTGGCGACTCTGGCGATGCCCGCGCGTGCGCGGGACTGGCCGTGGTCGTCGAGATGTCCCCAATCGCCGCCGGTCATCCGCATTTTGCGAAGAGTTGGTCAGGTCTTGAAATTGCGTGGGATCATAGAGTTGGTGGTGCTCGCCGGGCTTGCGGCGAGCATCGGGGGCTGCCGCCAGGACGTGCAGTTCACGAAACCGCCTGTCGTCGGCGGCGCTCACGAGGAGGGCCGCACGCGGGCCTCGACGCTGTTCCTCGGTCTGCGTCTCGATCAGGACGCCTTGGCGACAGCCATCGTCGACGCCCTGCCTGACGATACGATCCGCGTGAGCGGCGTCGTGCGCGGTTCGGACTGCCGCAGCAGCGCGCGCGGCTCGTGCCGAAGCGCCGGCGTGCGCGGCGTTTTGCGCCGGGCAGGCGCCCCCGTCCTCAAGGCGGCCGACGACCGGCTTCTGGTGGACATTCCTTTCGATTACGACCTGAAGGCGGGCACTTTCGGACGCCGCCAGCGCGCGACGGATGACACGTCCGGCCGCATCGTCGTCACCGCCGGCTTCAAGGTCTCGCTTGGTCCCGATTTCGAGGTCGAGGTCGAGAGAGTGGAGCCGATCGCCACCAGCGCCGAGACCGTCACGCTGCTCGGTGCCGGTTTCGCGCTCGGTCGCGCGCTCGACCCGCAGCTGTCCCGGTCCCTGAAGGAAGCGGGGGAGGCTCTGCAGCGCCACCTCTCCGCGCTGCCGCTGCGCGATGTCGCCGCCAGGGGCTGGCGCCGCCTGCACGCGCCGGTGGCGCTCGGCGCCAGCGGTCTGTGGAGGCGGGCCGAGCCGCTGTCGATCGCCAGCGGTGGCTTCCGGGCGGAGCGCGGGCAACTGTTCTACCGTCTCGCCGTCGCGGCCAGGATTGCGCCTGTGGTCGGCGAGCGGCCGGTGCCGCTGTTCGTGACGCCGTTGCCCGAAGCCTCTCTCAAGCCTGCCGAGCCACTGGTGACGCAACTCGAGCTCAGCTATCGCGTGCCCATGAGCCGGATGGTCGAGGCGGTGCGCGCCGCGCTTCCCGCCGGGACGACGCTGCCGCTCGGCGCGGGTGGCACCAAGGGTCAGCTCAAGGCGCGCAGGGTCGCCGTCTATCCCTCGCAGAACAGGATCGCCATCGAGCTTCGCGCCGACGTGGATACGGCCGAGGGCTGGCTCGGCATGAAAGGGCTCGTGCATCTTCTGGGGCGGCCCCACGTCGAGCCCGGCAAGCGGACGCTACGGCTCACGAACGTGCAGTTCGCGCCGACGCGGGCCTCCCCGGCGGTCTTCCGCAATGGGCGCTTCATTCTCGCTGACGTGCCACTCGCGGCGCGGCTCGGCGAGGGCGTGAGGCTGCAACTCGACCCGCAGCTCTCACAGTTCGTGGCGCGGACCCTCGATGGCCTCGACCATGACCAGGACGGCGGCTTGCGCGTCACCGGTGCGTTTGGCGACTGGCGGGTCGAGAGTGTCCTGCCATCGCGCAAGGAGTTGCGCATCGCGCTTGTTCTGAGCGGCGCCCTGATGCTGCGGGAGACCGGGCCGATCACGCAATCCGGCCGCGTGGTTCCTTCTTCGGCGCTCGACATCCGCCGCACGCGCTGAGCGGCGGCGGTCGGGCCCCTATTCCGGCGGCACTTTCCTTCCTGAGTGTGGGTGAGCTCCCCAGGGCGCGCGAAGGCGTGTCCTCGCGGGCGATCTCACTCTAGAGTGTCGCTGGAGCGTGGCGGCGGCGGCGCGAAGCCGTGGCGCGGTACGCCCGGACGTGTCCGCCGTGAGCAGAAGGGAGCGAACATGGCGCGGTTGAAGAGCGAGATCGGCCCGAGGTCGCCGGAGTTCGCCGGTAACGCTGCCGCGATGCGCCGCCTTGTCGACGAGCTGGCGCAGCGGCGCGCACAGGCGGCGGCGGGTGGCCCCGAGCGGCTCCGCGAGCGCCACATCGCGCGCGGGAAGCTGCTGCCGCGTGAGCGTGTGATGCGCCTCATCGATCCAGGCTCGCCGCTGCTGGAGCTGTCCCAGCTCGCCGCCTTCGACATGTACGGCGGCGACATCCACGGCGCGGGGCTCATCACCGGCATCGGACGTGTTTCCGGTCGCGAGTGCGTCATCGTCTGCAACGACGCGACCATCAAGGGCGGCACCTACTACCCCATGACGGTGAAGAAGCATGTGCGCGCCCAGGAGATCGCCCGCGAGAACCGGATGCCGTGCATCTATCTCGTCGATTCCGGCGGAGCGAATTTGCCACATCAGACCGAGGTGTTTCCGGACAAGGACCATTTCGGCCGCATCTTCTACAACCAGGCGACGCTTTCTGCTGCCGGCATTCCGCAGATTGCGGTCGTGATGGGCTCGTGCACGGCCGGCGGCGCCTATGTGCCTGCGATGTCCGACGAGAGCATCATCGTGCGGCGGCAAGGCACGATCTTTCTCGGCGGCCCGCCCCTGGTGAAGGCGGCGACCGGGGAGACCGTCAGCGCCGAGGACCTCGGCGGGGCCGACGTGCATGCCCGCCAGTCGGGCGTGGCGGATCATTACGCGGCCAACGATGCGCATGCCCTTGAGATCGCCCGGCGCATCGTCGCCCATCAGGGGGCGACGGCGGCCGGCTGGTCGGGACGCGTGCCCGCCCGGCCACCGGCGTACGATCCGGCCGAGATCGATGGCGTCGTGCCCGCCTCGCTGACGACGCAATACGACGCGCGAGAGGTCATCGCGCGGATCGTCGACGGCTCGGAGTTGGACGAGTTCAAGAAGCTCTACGCGACCACGATCGTGTGCGGCTTCGCCCACATCGAGGGCATCCCGGTCGGCATTCTCGCGAACAACGGCATCCTCTATTCCCAGTCCGCGCTCAAGGCCACGCACTTCATCGAGCTGTGCTGCCAGCGCCGCATTCCGCTGCTCTTCCTCCAGAACATCACCGGCTTCATGGTCGGTCGCGACGTCGAGGCCGGCGGCATCGCCAAGGACGGCGCCAAGATGGTCGCCGCCGTTTCGTGCGCGGCCGTGCCCAAGATCACCGTGATCATCGGCGGCTCGTACGGCGCCGGCAACTACGCCATGTGCGGGCGCGCGTTCCGGCCGCGGTTCCTGTTCTCGTGGCCCAATGCCCGCATTTCCGTCATGGGCGGCGAGCAGGCGGCGAGCGTTCTCGCGACGGTGCGCCGCGACAACATCGAGGCCGACGGGGGGCGATGGAGTGCGGCAGAGGAAGAGGCATTCAAGGCGCCCGTCCGCGAGCAGTACGAGCGCGAAGGCAACCCGTACTATGCGACGGCGCGGCTGTGGGACGACGGCATCATTGCCCCGTCCGAAACGCGGCGGGTGGTGGCGCTCGCCCTCGCCGCCAGTCTCAACGCTCCGATCGAGGAGACACGCTTCGGCGTGTTCCGCATGTAGCGGCCGGCAATGCCTGTCAGCCGACGTTGCCCTTCTGGCGCGAGGGCGCGAGGCCGGCCTCCTCCCAGGCGAGGTAGGGCTGGCTGGCGTCGCGCCACGCGTCGATGTGGATCTCGCGAATGTGGCTGCGGAAGAGCTCCTTGACGCGCTCGAGATCGCGCGCCCAGTGGGCGATCGACGCGAACTGGTTGGCCAGGAACTGGCTCGGGAAGCGTTGCAGCCAGTCGTCGAGGCCATCGAGCAGCAGGCGACGGTCGGGGTCGAGCGTCTCGAGTGGAACGAAGCGTGCGGCCGACAGGTGTACGCGTGCATAGAGCATTGCGCCAAAGCGGTCGCGCGTGCGGGCGAGCGAGGCGCGGGCGAACGTCTCGATGTCGCGCGTAGCGCTCTCCTTGCTGGCGAGCAGGTGGCGCGTGCGCATCAGGTAGAGCGAGACGTCGTAGGTGTCGAAGGCGAGGGCCGCCTGGAAGCGCCGGGCGGTCTCGACAGGGGAAGCGGCGAGGGCGGCGGCGGCCTCGTAGCGATTGCGCGCCCACAGGCGGCAGCCCGCGGCCAGCGGCTCGCTTTCCGTCAGCACTTCCATGGCGACGGCGCGATAGTGGTCGGCGCGCTCCGGGTCGGCGCTCAGCCACAGGTCGGTCAGCTGCGGTCGTTCGCAGGCGAGCGCGGTGCGGGCAAGGGCGAGGCCGAGCACGGCGGCCGCATTGGCGCTGCGGTCGCTGGCGTTCCACCAATCGGCCACTTGCGGCAGGGCTCGCTCGCACTCGGCGCGCGACATGGCGGCGGGATCGACGGCGCCGTTAAGGATATCGGCGACGATGGCGTGGACGGCAAGACCGTCGGACATGAGCGTGGCTGCCGTCGACTCCACCTCGAAGGCCGCGACGAGATCGTCGAAGCGTCCCTCGATCGCCAACGGCAGGAAGCTGTCCGCGAAGGCGCAATGCTCGACCTCCTCCTCGCGCAGCGAGGCGATCGGCAGCCCCAGGCGATCGAGCGAGCGGCCGAGATAGACGCCCTGCGTGTCGAGTGCGCTGCGCACGAAGTTGCGGAGTGTTTCAAGCGGTCGCGTCATGACGGTCCTCGTTCCCGGCGACGTCGGCGGGCCGGGTGCGAGGTGAGACTACGCGCGCGAAGTTAACGCACCGTTCATCTGTTCGGCATGGCCGGCGATCAGCGTTCGATGAGGGCTATGTCGGCTGCGGCGAGGCGCCGGTAGAGCCGGCAGCGGCGTTTCAGCGGCCACCAGTCGTAGAGGAAGATCTGGGCCGGACGCCAATTGGCCACCCAGCCGAGGATGATGAGACCTTCCTCGAACACGCGGCCCAGTGGGTCGGCGACGAGGTAGCCGCGAATGACGTGGCCCAGTCCCATCGCCACCAGCAGCGCCACGAGGCCGATCAGCGCCGACCAGCGGCCGATGCGGAACAGCTCCTTCAAATCGCGCTCCAGGATGCCCGCACGGTAGGTGAAGTAGTTGCTCATGGCCTCGGCGAGCCGGTGTTCGCGGGCCTTCGCGGCTTCCTCCGCCGGCAGGTGGACGACGATGCGCAGGGGCTCGGTGACGGGCAATTCGCGCGCCCAACCGACGATATAGGTCTCGGCGTCGTCGTCGAGGTCGCGCTCGTGGAAGGGCGAGGGGTCGAGCGAGTTGAAGAGCTGGGAGAGCGTCGAAACGCGCAGCTCGATCTGTTGTGGCGATCCGGGCATCCGGCAAGTCCCTCGGCGACGGGCCGTCGCGGGCGCTCTCGCTTGCCCGCCAACGGTCTAGGAGGTAAGGAGCATGCCGTCGGGGGACGGGGCGTGCAACGCAGGAACGCGAGGATGGGCATACCTATGAGACGTATCGGGCTCTTGGCCGTGATTTCCGCTCTCGTGTTCGGCTCGGTCCAGCCGCTCGCTGCCAAGCCGGAGGCCGGGGTCTATGCCTGCACCTTCGAGCGCGGCAACGCCTGGCTGTTCGAGAAGGGTGCCTATGCCGAGCGACAACCCGAGCGGGTGGCGTTCTCGATCAGCCGCGTCGACATGGGGGCGCAAACCGCCCGCCTCGGCACGGGAGAGGGCGCGGCGGCGCTGCGGACGGTGCAGGCGCTCTCCGCGCGCCACTTCATCGAGGTTGCCGGCGAAGGCTTCCTCAACATCACGACGATCTACGATCGCGACGACGTGAGCGGCAGATACCCGGCCGTGCATTCGCGCCATTTCGCCGTGCTCGGCCAGCCGCTCGTCGCACAATACCGAGGCTTCTGCGATCGCAAGCCCTGACCGGCAGCGCGCCGGCCTCCCCGGAGGCGGCGCTTCAGCCGCTCGGCGCGCCTGGCGGGGCCGCGGGCTCCGGCAGCGTGGCGGGAACGTCGCGGGCACGGGCGACCGTCAGGATGTCGAGCGGCTCGTCGAGGCCGCGCACCTGCACGGACTGGTAGGTGTCGCCATGGCTCGACCAGCCGGCCAGCTCTGCCACCTCGCGTGAGACGATGAGCTGGCAGGCCTTCTCCTTTGTCAGGCTTTCGAGACGGCTCGCCGCGTTCACGGTGCGGCCGATGACGGTCACCGTCGCCGTTTCGGGATGACCGATGCGGCCGACGACGATCTTGCCGACGTGGATGCCGATGCCGATCCGCAGCGGCTCGGCGAGCTCCGTGGACAGCCGCGCATTGACGTCGTCGAGCGCCAGATCGATGGCGCGGGCGGCCCGCAGAGCGGCCCGGCAGCCCCGGCGCTTTCCGGTCTCGCGTCCGAACACGGCCATGAGGCCGTCACCGAGGTACTTGTCGATCCAGCCGCCCTCACGCGCGATGGCGCCGCCGATGGAGGCGAAGAAGCTGTTGAGGATGAAGACGATGTCGTACGGCAGGCGCCGCTCGGACAGGCTGGTGAAGCCGCGCACGTCCAGGAACATGACCGCGAGCGTACGCTCCATGCCCTTGATCTCGTCGCGGTTGGTGGCGATGCGCAGGCCGGCTCCGGCATCGGGCTGGACGAGGCGGGTGACGGCGAGCGCGGCGTGCGGACGGATCTGGCAGGCGAGCCGCACGTCGGACGGGGCGCCGATGCTGCCGAGCGTGGTCGCCTCGGCCATGCCGGCCGGCGTCAGCGCGTCGCCACCCCGGTCGATGCGCACGCGGCAGGTGCTGCAGCGGGCCCTGCCACCGCAGATGGACGCATGCGGGACGCCGCTCGAACGGCTGATCTCGAGCAGCGTCGGGCCTTTGGGCGTGCGCACGATGGGGCCGGCGGCATAAGCGACATCGATTCGCGGCCCGCCCAACTGCCGCAGCCGCCTGGCGGCGATGACGGCCAGGGCGAAACCGACGAGTGCGGCCATGCTCCACTCGATCACCGCGATGATCGTGCGCAGCGTCGCCACGTCGGCGGCGCCTGGGCGCCGGGCCTGGGCGAGCATGTCGCGGGCATCGGCGCTGTCGGAGAGCAGAAGCGCGACTTCCTTGCCGGCGGCAACGAAGCCGGCGACCGAAAGCAGCGGGATCGCGACCGCCAGGGCCAGCAGGAGCGGGGCGAGGGTGCGATACCAGGTCGTCAGGCCGAGCCAGTAGTGCAATCCGATGCAGGCATGTATCCAGACGATAAGGAGGAGTACCGTCTGCATGAGCGCCTTGCCCGGCCACAAGCCATACAGAACGAAGACGTAGGGATCGCTGGCGCCGGTGAGCGTTGTGGCCAGCCGCGTGAAGCCGATGTGCTCGGCGACGAGAAAGGGGATGGCGAGACCGGTGGCGATCTGCACCAGCTCCCACGGCGGCATCCTGAGCACGCGCCGCTGCGCCAGCCGCAGCAGCGCCAGACCGACGTGCACCGCCACGGCGCCCCAGAGCAGCGCGCTGCCGACGAGCGAGCGCGTCAGCGCCGTCCGCCAGACCCGCGCCGCCTCCATGGCCTCCAGCCCGACGATGCCGAGGGCATGGTTGAGGAAATGGGTCAGCACGAACACGAACAGCACCAGTCCGGCGGCCAGTCTCAGCCGCTGCAGAGTTGGTCCCCTGAACAGGACGTGCATGGTGCGTTCCGTTGTCGGTCGCGGTGTTTCGGGCGGAAGAGCCGAGGGCAGGATACGTGGGGGGCGCAGGCGCGACAATCGGCGTTTGACGCCGGGAGCTGTGGATAGGTGATTGCGGCGCGGGCGTCCCGAATGGGATAAGGGAGCATGCTCAAGAGGGTTCTCATAGCGAATCGCGGCGAGATCGCCTGCCGGATCATCCG
>JAGRKR010000018.1 GCA_020442225.1 Hyphomicrobiaceae bacterium
ACGCTCGAGTTGGGCTGGCGGCCCTGCGGCGTGTCATAGTCGCCGGAGCGCCGCCAGAAGGCGTCGGCGTGGACGGCGAAAACACCGGCGCCGGCATCGATGCTGAAAGCGCCATCGCGGCCGCGATCGACGGAATTGAAGCCCGCTCTCGTCATGATCGCGAAGCCGCGCGGGGGAATGATCTCGGGAATGCGGTTATTGGTGGCGTGCACGACGCCGCCGATGGCCTGCGAGCCCCAGCGTAGCGTCGCCGGACCGCGTACGATCTCGATCCGCTCGGCGGCGAGCGGGTCGATCGGCACGGCATGGTCCTCGCTCAAGGCCGAGACGTCGTGCGCGCCGACACCGTTCTCCTGCACGCGGACGCGGAAATTGTCGAGGCCGCGGATGATCGGCCGGCTGGCGCCTGGGGCGAAGGACGAGCCGGTGAGGCCCGGCTCGGTGAACAGCAGGTCGCCGAGGGTCGGTGCGCGAAGCCGGTCGATGGCCTGTGCGTCGAGGATGGTCACGGGAACGAAGGCGCCATCGACGTCGATGGCGGTCCCGAGATCGGGCAGGAGCGGAGCCCCAGCCGGTGCCGCCGGCGTGGCGGCAGGAGGCGTCGGGGCGGGGGTGGTCCGAACCACCGGGCTCGGCGTCCGGATGACGATGCCCGGAAGCTGGGTCTGGGCGTCGACCGGCGTTGGCCTCAAGGGCAGCAGTGCCGCCCCACCGATGATGAGCATGAGCGCACGACGCATGACTGTTCCCCCAGTATCAAAAAGAGAATGTTATATCGTAACTATTCAGCTATCGAAGCGTGTGGGGTCACGCAACCCCTCAGGGGGCGGAGGGGAGCTGGACGCTTGCAAATTCGGCATTGCGTGGCAGTTTTGATACAATATAACGATAGCGGGCGCTGGCCTCCGTGGGGGGCTGTCGCATTGCGGCGCAAGCCGGCGCATGATCGTGGGTAGCGCGACGGCCGGCGCCGGGACGACGGGTGGCGAATGACTCTGCAAGCGACGATCGACAGCCATGAGCCGGCGAGCGCACGGGCGCTCCCGGTCGGCGTCGATGCGTTCGACGGCGGTCTGCGCGCGGCCCGTATCGCGGCTGCGTGGCGATTGAGCCGCGCGGCGATGCACCAGGATCGGCGCCGGTTTCGTCGCGGCCTGATGCTGGCAGTGCTGCTGCATGCGGTGGCGCTCGCCATGCTGATCGAGGTGGCGCCGCGCGTGCTCGGCGGGGCGGGCCGGGAACTCGAGGCTATCAGTGTGACCGTCGTGCCTTCGTCCGTGCTTGAAGCGAGTGTCACGGCAAAGGCCGTGGCACCGGCCATGGCGGCGCCGAGCCTCGCGTCACAAGCGGGCGCGCGGTCTGCCGAGCGGCCAGCGCCGAAGAAAATCGAGACGAAGGTCGTCAAGCATCGCCAGGAGGTCGCGCGTCGGCGGGCCGAGCAGGCTCAGCGGCAGCTTGCGCGCGGGACGGAGGCGATTCTCGCCAAACTCGAGCCGCCGCGCCTGCCGATGCCGGCGAGGGAGCCGCCGAAGCCGGTCGTCTCACAGGCCGCCCCCTTGCCGCCGGCCATGCTGCCCATGCCGGATTGGATGCGCGAGAGCCTCGCGAGCCCTGTGCGCCTGCCGCCGCGGAGCGAGCCGCCGAAACCGACGCCGCCGGAAACCCAGGTCACGCCGCAGAAACCGCCGGTCAAGGAGGCCGCCAAGCCGAAGCCTCAGCCTCGCACGAAGCCGAAGACGCCGCCCGCAAGGCGGAAGGAAACGCGAGCAGGTGGCGTGCAGGCGCGCGGCAAGGCTCCCGGCAAGGCAGCGGCGCCGGCACGTGCGGGGGCGAGCGCGGGGGCGCTCAATGCCTATGCGCTGCGGGTCAGGGCGGCGATCGCACGCAATCGCCCGGCCGGCAGAGGCGCGCGCGGCCGCATCGTCGTGACGTTCGCGATCGGGCCGTCCGGCGGGCTCCGGTTCGCCCGTGTGACGCGTTCGAGCGGCGACGGTACGCTCGACCAGCGCGGTCTTGCCGCAGTGCGGCGCTCGGCACCCTTTCCGCGACCGCCGGCCGCCGCCACGCCGCGACAGCTCACCTATGTCATCCCGATCGAGTTCAAGTAGCCGCCGTTCGGCGGCCTGCCGCGACGCGTCCCGCGACGTGACCGGCGCGCAACGGTTGTGCACGACGACAGGCGCGGCCATTGTTCTCGCGATACGCCACCGGCCCGGCATGTGATAGCTGTGGTCACGGACGATCGGTCAAACGTTTCCGCCGTGCGAGGACGCAATCCCATCATGTCGACGACATTTCTGATGATCTCCGGGCTGTTTCTCCTCGGCATAGGCGGTGAGGCGCTCATCCGCGGGGGAATTTCCATCGGTCGCCGTCTGCACATGTCGCCGCTCGTCGTCGGCATGATCATCGTCGGCTTCGGCACCTCGATGCCCGAGTTGGCGGTGAGCCTCAGGGCGACGCTCGCGGGCTCGCCGGCCATCGCCGTCGGCAATGTGGTCGGCTCCAACATCGCCAATATTCTGCTCATCCTGGCGGTGGCGGCGCTTCTGCGCCCCATTCCGATGCCGAGCCGCCTCATGAAGCCCGACGGCTTCGTGCTGCTCGCGGCCTGTCTGGCCGTGCCTCTCCTCGGTTTGCAGGGCACCGTTCCCCGCTGGCAAGGCGGCGCCATGCTTGGCGTGCTGTTCCTGATGATCACCGCCGAGTACGTGCGCTCACGCCGTCAGCGTGCCCAGGAAGCGCTGCACGAGGAACCCGTGCCGCTGCCAGCGGAGATTCCGCACCGCTTCTGGGTCGCCGTGCTGCTGGTGCTCACGGGTCTGGCGGCGGTGATCTACGGGGCCGAGCTGCTGGTTGCCGGCGCGACGGCGATGGCGCGTGCACTCGGCGTCTCCGAGAGCTTCATCGGTCTCAGCATCGTTGCTGTCGGCACGTCGCTGCCGGAGCTTGCCGGCTCCGTCGTTGCCACCTGGCGCGGGCACTCCGAAGTGGCCTATGGCAATGTCGTCGGCTCTTCGATCTTCAATGTTCTCTGCATTTTCGGGGCCGCGGTGGCGGTTGGGCCGATCACTGTTCCCGCGGCGATGATCTGGTTCGACAGCGTGGTCATGATCGCAGCCAGCGTCCTGATGCTGGTCTTCGTCGCTACCGGGCGTCGATTGAGCCGCAACGAAGGGCTCGTGATGCTGGCGTGTTACGTTGGCTATATCGCGCTCCGTTACAAGCTCGGCCTGGCGTGACGGAGCGGCGGCATCCGCCTGCTGCTGGTTCGCAGGCCTCTGCGGGAGGAAGAATTCCATGGCCCGTCTTTCGAGACCTCGAGCCGATCTGAAGTCCCGCTACGAGGCTGTCGTGGTCGGGTCCGGCTATGGTGGGGGCGTCGCGGCGTCGCGACTGGCGCGCGCCGGGCTCGAGGTCTGCCTGCTCGAGCGCGGGCGGGAGGTGCTGACCGGGGAGTTTCCGCAGCGGTTCACCGAAATGGGCAAGGAAATGCAGGTCACGACACGCTCGCGTCGCACCGGCTCCGATACCGCGCTCTTCGATTGCCGCCTGGGCGAGGACATGCACGTTTTCGTCGCGCGCGGCCTCGGCGGTGGCTCGCTGGTCAATGCCGGCGTGGCGCTGCGGCCCGACCCTCGCGTGTTCGCCGACGATATCTGGCCGCGGGCGGTGAGCGCCGACGGGCGTCTCGACGATGGCTATGCACGGGCCACCCGCTGGCTCAACGTCTCGCGCTACGAGGGCCCGCGCACGCTCGCCAAGGTCGAGGCCTTGCGCACGGCCGGCGCGAGCCTTTCGAAACCGGTCACGTCGGCGCCGTTGGCCGTCTCGTTCGCGGATCACGTCAACGCCGCCGGTCTCGCCCAGTCGGCCTGCACGCTCTGCGGCGACTGTTGCGGCGGCTGCAACGTCGGTGCGAAGAACACCGTCGCCTTGACCTATCTGCCGGACGCCGTGCGTCACGGGGCGAGCCTCTTCACCCACCTCGAGGTGCGGCGGGTGGAGCGCAGTCCGGCGGGCTGGCGCGTCGTCGCGCAGCCGGTCGGCGGAGACGGTCCGGAGATCGTCGTCGAGGCTGCAACGGTGGTGCTCGCTGCCGGCACGCTGGGCTCGACGGAGATCCTGCTGCGCTCGCGGGAGCGCGGGCTCACGGTCTCCGACCGGTTGGGCCAGGGCTTCTCCGCAAACGGTGACATCATCGCTTTCGGCTACGGAGCCAAGCCGCGCATCAATGCCATCGGCATCGGTCATCCGCCCAAGGTCGAGGCCGACCCGGTTGGCACATGCGTCACGGGCATGCTGGGGTTCGAGGACGCGGACGACCTTTCGCAGGAGCTCTGGTTGCAGGAAGGCGCGCTGCCCTCGGCGATCGCACCGATGCTGCCCGTCCTGTTCGTGCCGGGCGGGCGCATCCTCGGCGCCCTGCAGAGCCTGGTCAAAGGCGTCTACCGCGGGCCGTTCGCCCATCTCCAGACGTTTTTCGCCGTGTCGCACGACACCGCTTCCGGCCAGCTCGCGCTCGACGACGACAGGCTGGTTCTCAAGTGGCCCGGGGCAGGCCAGCAGGAGGCGTACGCCCGGCTCGACCGGCGCCTGGCGGAGGTCGTCGCGGCGGTCGGCGGCAGCTACGTCAAGAACCCGCTTGCTGGCACGATGCTCGGCGACACGCCGGCGACGGCGCATCCCCTGGGCGGCTGCGGCATGGGCGAGGATCGCGGCATGGGTGTCGTCGATCACGCCGGGCGCGTGTTCGATGGCCGCAGCGCAGCGGGCGCACAGGACGTGCACGATGGGCTGTTCGTGCTGGATGGCGCCATCATCCCGCGCTCGCTCGGCGTCAATCCGCTGCTGACGATCACGGCCCTGGCGGAGCGGGCGATGATGGTCGTTGCGGAGGCGCGCGGTCTGTCCCTCAGCGTCGCCGATATCCGCTCGCCGGAAGCGCCGCTGACGCCGCAATCGCCGGCCCGGTCCTGACTGGTCCCGTCCCGAAGAGCGTCCGCGCTACCTCGCGGCGGCGGACGGGAAGCCCGAGCGCATATAGGCGATGATCTGCCAGATCTCCTCGCGCTTCAGCGTGCTCTTGAAGGCGGGCATCTGCGTCTTGAACTCCTCGCCGCCGTCCGAGATCGTCCAGAGCAGGTACTCGTCGACCGCCACCGGTCGCTGGATCATGTAGGCCAGGAGCGCCGGAGAGGGCGCCAGCGAGTTCGCCACGTCGCCATCGCCGAGCCCCGTCTTGCCGTGACAGCTGGCGCAGTGGGTCTGATAGAGCTTGCCGCCGGCTGCGACGTTCTGGGGCGTCGGCTGCACCGTCGATTGCGCGCCGCGGTAAGCCTCGGGGATCGTGGCGTGCATATAGGTCCAATGCCGCATCATGCGCTGGCGCATGCCGCGCTGCATGTCTCCCGGTCCCCACATGTGGCGCTGCATCCAGCCGGGCTGCCAGAAATCCGGGCCGCCGGCGGCTTTCGTGACAGGCTCCGCGGTGGTGGCAGGACGGACTGCGACAAGAGTTGCCGCGGCGACAGCGAGGCCGAGAGCGACGGCGCGGAGCGTGCCGAACCGAAAGTGTTGCTTCGTTTGTCTGGGCATAGCCGACCTCCGATGCTGGACTGGCCGCAGCCTAGTCCAGGGCCCGGTGGCGCGGCCTTGCGCCTGGTCAATCGGCGTCGAGACGTGGCGCTGCGGTCAGCGGATGGCCTCTCCCGGCGCGAAGGTCTTGATTGCGAGCGCGTGCACCTTACCTTTCAACTCGTCGGCCAGCGACTCGTTGACCAGACGGTGACGCTCGACGCGGGAGCGCCCGGCGAACATCTCGGATACGATCAGGACGCGAAAGTGGCTCTCGCCGGTGCCGGGCGAGCTGCGGTGGCCTGCATGCAAGTGGGATTCGTTGACGACATCGAGCCGCGTCGGGCGCAGCGCGATCATCAGCTTTTCGCGGATGGTCGCTTCAGTGGACATTAACAGGACCTCCTGCAATCTGTGCCGGCGTCGTCGCGGGAGTATGGCGAGGCCGCAACGCCCTCATGACGACGCGATCAGGGCCGCTTGTGCGCCTGTGGTCCAGCGATCATACTCTCGGTGCAATGAAACTCGATTCAAAATACTTCGACAGCATCCGCGTCAAGCAGACCGCCACGGAGCAGGCGGCCCCTGACGGGCCGCGCTGTCAGTGGAAGGGATGCGGCAATGCCGGCGCGCATCGCGCGCCCATGGGGCGCGGGCGCGAGGGGCAGTATTTCGTTTTCTGCATCGAGCACGTTCGTCAGTACAATAGCACGTACAACTACTTCGATGGCATGAACGACGACGAGATCGCGGCCTTTCAGAAGGACGCGGTCATCGGCCATCGCCCGACCTGGCAGATGGGAGCGGGCAATGCCACGGGTCCGGTGTCGGACACCGCACGGCGGTTCGCCGCGTGGCAGGCGCAGAAGAACGCTCAGGATGCTTTCGGCTTTTTCGGCGGCAAGCAGCAGGCCGAAGCCAAGCCCGAGCCGAGCCGGACGCGCCCCCTGCGGACCCTGGAGCGCAAGGCCTTGGATACGCTGCACCTTGACGCCGGCGCCACGAAAGTGGAAGTCAAGGCCCGGTTCAAGGAGCTCGTGAAGCAACACCATCCCGATCTCAATGGTGGCGATCGCAGCTGTGAGGACAAGTTGCGCGAGATCATACAAGCCTATAACTATTTGCGGCAGGCGGGTCTCGTCTGACGCTGCCGCCAAGCAATCACCACCCGATGTGCCGACGCTCTCCGACGGCAATCCCGCACGAAAACAGGGACTGGAACCCACGATACGATGCGCACTGAGACAAAAGCCGGCGTGTCCGGCATGCCGGACATGATGGTGTCTGTTCGCCAGGTGTTCGGACTAGATACCGACCTCGAGGTGCCTGCCTACTCCAAGGCGGACGAGCATGTTCCGGATACCGATCCGGACTATCTCTTCAACCGTGACGTGACCCTCGCCATCCTCGCCGGGTTCAAGCACAACCGTCGTGTCATGGTGCAAGGCTATCACGGCACCGGAAAATCCACGCATATCGAGCAGGTCGCGGCCCGCCTCAACTGGCCGTGCGTGCG
>JAGRKR010000148.1:0-669 GCA_020442225.1 Hyphomicrobiaceae bacterium
GTGAAGGCGCCATGCGCGCCTCCGCCTTGCAGCGCCAGATTGAGGCGCGCAGCCCGCCTTCCACGTCTCACTGCCGCACCCCGCCACATTTCCCGGCCGTCGCATCCCCGTTCAGGCCAGCGGCCACAACGGTACCACGACCGGCGTCTCCGCGACGACGCCACAGTACGCCGTCACTCCGTAGGCCGCTTCGACCAGCGCCGGCGTGATGACATCCGCCACCGGCCCGCAGGCCAGCACGCGCCCGCCCTCGAGCAGGATCGCATCCTGGCAGAACCGCAAGGCAAGGGTGAGATCGTGAAGCGCCACGATGACGCAGCGGCCAGCCTGCGCCAGACGCTCGACATGCGCGAAGAGTGCGAGTTGATGGGCGGGATCGAGCCCCGCGACAGGCTCGTCGGCGATCAACACGTCGCCGCCCTGCGCCAGCGCCCGCGCCGTCAGCACGCGGGCGAGCTCACCACCCGAGATCTCGTTGGCCGGGCGCTGCCGTAAGGCCAGCAGATCCATGGCCGCCAGCGCCTGCTCGACCGCCGCGCGATCCTCGTCCGTGAGCCGACCCCGCCAGCGCTGGTGGGGCGCGCGGCCGAGCTCGACCAGCGTCTCGACGCTGACGGACCAGTGCAGCGCCCGCGCCTGCGGCAGATAGGCGAGCCTGCGCCCGAGCGC
>JAGRKR010000148.1:714-5883 GCA_020442225.1 Hyphomicrobiaceae bacterium
CCGGAACCAGGCCGGCGAGCGCCCTGAGCAGCGTGCTTTTCCCGGCACCATTGGGACCGATCACGGCGACGACCCGCCCGGCCGACGCCCTGAAGTCCACGCCGTCGACGACGAGCCGGCCGCCGAGCCGCACCGCCAGCCCCTCCGCCTCGATCACTGCGGCCGCGCTCATGGTGTCAGCTCCCGTCGCGTCTCGAGTACGAGCCAGACGAAGAACGGCGCCCCCAGAAGCGCCGTCGCCACGCCAAGGCGGATTTCGCCGCCGGGCGTGATGAGACGCAGGATGCTGTCGGCGACCAGGACCAGAATGGCGCCTCCGAGCAGGCTCGCCGGCAGCAGCAGGCGCGGTCGATGACCGACCCGGGGGCGCAACAGGTGCGGCACAACGAGCCCGACGAACCCGATCGTTCCGGCGACCGACGTGGCCGCCCCCACGCTCAATGCCGTGCCCGCGATCACCAGCCAGCGCAGCCGTCCCATGTCGACACCGAGATTGCGCGCTACGTCCTCCCCCAGCGTCAGCGCCTCGAGCGGCCGCCCGATCAGCATCAACAGCCCGAGCCCGAGGAGGATGATCGGCCCCGCCAGCGCGACGTGCACCAGGCTGCGGTCGGCGAGCGAGCCCATCGTCCAGAACACCATCTCGACAGCGGCGAAGGGATTGCGCGAGAGGTTGAGCACGAGGGCCGTCAGCGCGCCTGCGACGCTCGAGACCGCGACCCCCGCGAGAATGAGGCTGAGAGGGCCGCTGCGCGCACCCCCGAGCGTCACCACGATGAGGACCGCGAGAGCGGCCCCGGCGAGCCCTGCCAGCGGCAGAGCCAGCGCGAAGGCGGCGGCGACGCCGGTGTGGATGGCGAGAACGGCGCCGAGAGCCCCGCCCGCAGAGACGCCGACGAGCCCCGGCTCCGCCAGAGGATTGCGCAGGTAGCCCTGCAACGCCGCCCCGGAGGCACCGAGTGCTGCCCCGACCAGCAGCCCGAGAAGGGCGCGCGGCAGCCGGATCTCGCGAACGATCAGCGCTGTCACGTCGCGCTCGTCGGAGAAGAGCGCGGCCAGCACGGCGCGCGGGCTGATGGCCGTCGGCCCGATCAGCAGCGCAACGGCAAAGGCGAGCAGCGTCCCGAGGCCGAGCATGGCGAACAGAAGTCCTGCGGACGGCGTGCGCTGCGCCGGTGCCGCGTTGCTCATGGCGCGCCCCTGGCATTGAGGCGGCGACGGGCCGCAGCGAGCCGCTCCACGGCGGCGGCGACATGATGCGTGCCGCACAGCAGCAGGCGCTGTGGCACGACGACGTGGGTGAGCCGCGTCATGATGGCCCGCAGGGCTGGATGGCGCAGATTGTCCGCGACCACGGTCCGGTAGGCCTCGGCCGCGCCACTCAGGACGAGCACATCGGGCGGCCGCGCGACCAGTTCCTCTAGCGACACCGCTCCGCTCGCCCCTGGCCTGAGACGCGCGACGACGTTGTCGAGCCCGGCGTGGCGCAATAGCGCATCCGCGAGCGTACCCGGCAGCTCGACCGCCCCGCCGATGCCATAGATGGCCGCCGTCGGACGCCGCTCGCCCGGGGCCGGCGCCGCAGCGCCGAGGCGGCGATCGAGCTCGGCGATCAACGCCTCACCACGCGCCACCTCGCCGACTGCCGCCGCGACCGTCGCAATCGCCCGCCGGACGGCCGCGAGATCGTCGGCGAAGGGAATCACCACCGCGCGCCGGCCGAGCCGGCGCAACAGCTCGCGCGTGGCGCGGGTGGTCACAACCCCGGCAATGACGAGGTCGGGATCGAGCGCCAGCACGTCCTCCGCCTCCCCGCGCGTCGTCCTGATGGCGCGCGCCTCGGCGGCGACGGCCGAGACGAGCGGATCGGCCGCCAGATGACTGAGGGCCGCGATACGCTGGCGATCAACGAGCGCCAGCACGATCTGATCGCTGCAAAGATTGAGCGAGACGATCCGGCGCGGCTTCTCCGCGGCGCTCGCCGTGCCGCCGAGCACGAGCAGCACTGCAAGCAGCGCCAGCCGTCTCACCGTCCCGGCCTCGATGCCTGGGCGCGCTCCTCGAGACGCAGCCGCAGCCCCGCGTAGGCGGCGAGGCCGGGCGTATTGACGCCGTAGATCTCCTGATAGCGCTGGTCGAGCAGGTTCTCGACGCGGGCGAACAGCTCGAGCTGCTCCGTCAGCCGATAGCTTCCGGTGAGGCGGACCAGCGTGTAGTCGCCGAGCACGACGCGGCCTTCCGCGAACGTGAAGGCATCGCGCACGACGTCGCGCATGCGGCCGTTGAAGACGACGCCGAGCCCGACACGCGCCTTGTCGCCGGCAAACGTCCAGATGGCGTCGGCGCTGGCGGCATGGCGGGGCCGGCGCACCTCGACGAGGCCGTCGCCGTCGCGGGCGTCGAGGAAGGTGTAGCTGGTGAGGATGGTGAGCCCCGGCATCGGTTTGATGCGGCCGCTCACCTCGACGCCGCGCCGATCGCTGCGCCCCGTCAGATTGCGTGGCGGCCCCGCGAACGACGAGAAGATCTCATCCTGAAGGTCCTGGTCGAAGTAGGTCACGTCGACGACCACGCGGCCGTCGAGGAACGGCTGCTCGATCCCCACGTCCCAGCCGAACGAGCGCTCGGGCCTCAGATCGGGATTGGGGGTGAAGAAGCCCGGAAACTCGCCGAACTGCTCGTACATGCTCGGCAGCACAACGCCCGTGCCGACGCTTGCATGCAGCCGGCTGCCGGTCGGCTTCATGGTGTAGGACGCCGACAGGCTCCACGTGTCGAAGCGTCCGAAGGCGCTGCTGTCGTCGAGGCGGACCGCTGCCTTCAGCGACAGCATGCGGCCGACCTCGCCCGTGTACTGCAAGGCCAGACTGTCCAGCAGCCGCCGACGCTCGATGGCAGCGGGAGCGAAGGTGTTGGAGGTCGTGAAGTCCTCCCATTCCTTCTCGGCGAGGCCGGTCACCGCATGCTTGACGCCAGACAGGCCCGGAACCTCGAATGCGAGGCGAGACGTATAGGTCAGGCGTCGGCGCTCGCCGCCCGCCTGGAACGTGAAGCCCGGCAAGAGCGAGCGATCGTCACTCTCGGAGAAGGAGCCTGTCAGCTTCTGCACCCAGCGCCCGTCGAGCAACTCGAGCTGAGCGGTGGCGTAGGCGACGCGCGTCTCCTTGCGGCCGCGGTTCGGCGCATCGACGAGGATCTGTGGAGTGAAGCCACCGGGAACAGCGCCCGGCGGCGTGCCGAAGTCGTCGAAACCGAACGACTTGCTCATGGCCCGCACACCACCGAACACGGAAAAGAAGGGCGATAGGCGGAAGCCGCCGTTCGCGGCGAAACTCGACTGGCGCGCGGGATCGCGCTCGCTGCCGAAGGTGGCGAGGTTGTAGCCACCGGTCTCGTAGCTGATGAACGAGAGCGAGCCCCATGCCGCCTCCGTGCCACCGCGCAGCGCCATCGCCACGCGGCGCATATCGAAGGCGCCGGCTTCTGCCGTCAGCGTCGCGCGCGCCGGCCCTTTGCCGCCGCGCGTCACGACGTTGATGACGCCAGCCAGGGCATTGGAGCCCCACAGCCCGCTCTGCGGCCCGCGCAGAACCTCGATCCGCTCGATGTCGCCCACCAGCAGATCGGAGAAATCGAACTCGCCGGTCGGAGTGTCGTTGGCCTTGACGCCGTCGATCATGACGAGGACGTGGTTGCCCTCCGCGCCTCGCACCCGCACTTGCGTCACGCCGGCGGGATTGCCGCTGCGGCTGACCGAGAGCCCCGGCACGAGGCGGAGTGCGTCGGATACATGGCGCACCTGCTGGCGGCGAAGCTGCTCGCCGCTGACGACCGTCACGGCCGTGCCGCTCGTGCCGCTGTCGGACGGGGCGAGCCCGAGGTCGCCCGATTGAATGATGATACCTTCGAGCGGCGTCGCGCCCGTACCTTGCGCGCGGCCTTCATCCACCGCGCCCGCGAGCATCAGCATCGCCAGCACTGCCGTCCGGCCTGTTCGACAGCCCCACATGTCCACCTCCCCATTGGCGCTTCGCTGGAAGCGACGGGAACGGCGAAAAGCTCGAACACCACACACGACGACAGCCAGAGCAGCAGCGCACGAATGCGCCGTCCCCGGCATACGATTAGCTCAATCTGCGTGAAGCTCGCGACCTGTCCGCACGTCCTGGCGCCCCTCATCCCACACGAGAAGTCGCCACTACGGTGGTCCGCTCCCCCGCGCGCCCCGCACGAGGAATGGGCGACACGCGCCGGCAGGTCTCCTGGCTCGCGGCTCAAGCGCCCGGTACCTGCCTTCCCGACCGCGGCTCGGGGCCTGGTCAGTGGATTAGTGGTACGGACTCGCCGCCTACAGTTGCGGGGGCAGCCGCGGCATGGCGCCGAAGTTGGCGCGTACCGCGTTCCCTTTTCACCCGATGGGGTCAACCATCGGAGACCGGTGCGATATCGAAGCGAAGCAGACGGGCAGCCCGGCTGTCAACCGCCAACACTCCTGCAGCGGCATTTTGCGGGCCGTTGCGTGCCTGCTGCGAGACAGCACGCGCGCACAACCGCGCGGGCCGCCGCTCGCTTACTTCACAGCCTCCTTGGCGATCTCCTCGAGCAGTTTGTCGATGGCGGCGAGTGCCTTCTTGGTGCCCCCCCGGCCGCCGCTTGGGGGACGCCGGTAGCCGACGTGAACGACGCCCGGCTTGGCGGCGGTCTCGTAGATGAAGATCACATAGGGGCAGTAGCCGATATTGGCGGCGCTCGCCTCCATCATGTCCCGCGACAGCTTGGCGGAGCAGAACGTGTAGAACTCGGCACTCTTGTAGATGGCCTTGGTGGAGCCGACGTCGGCCCCGGTGCGCTCCAGCATCTTGCCGATGTGGCCGGTGTAGTCGATCTTGAGCCCCTTCGCCGTGATGGCGTTGCTGAGCTCGAACTTCACGTCGTCGAACGCGGCCTTCTTGGTGAAGGTCCTGAGCCCTTCGGCGGTGGCGGGTGTGAGACCGACAGCGAGCGCGAGCAGCACTGCGGCAAGGCTCCTGGCGAGCGTAGCGATGGTCCTGGCAAGCATGGCGATACTCCCTTCCCCCGGCCGTCTCAGCGGCCGGACCGAGCGGCTTAAGATACGCGACGTCAGACTGCGATCGGCGCTCTCGCGCGTCCATCTCGACCGATCACACC
>JAGRKR010000149.1 GCA_020442225.1 Hyphomicrobiaceae bacterium
GCTTGCTCATGCCGTGCGCGGCACACGCCACGGCATCGACCAGCGCCGCCTTGAGGCGCGTGATCACGGCTGGCGGCAGGTCCTCGAAGGTCAGCGAGCAGGCATAGGCCGCGAGCTGCTGCGCCGGTGTGCCGTGGTTAGCCATGACCGAATTCTCCCATAGGCGGGGTGCGCTCCCGAGTGCCGTTATGCGATGCTAGAAGGGATTGTCGGCAGGTGGAAGTCCCGGCGGGCGCGCGTCTCGATCCGCGTCGGTCTGGTGATCGCCGCTCGAGCACGAGAGAATGCGAAGGCGCATAAGATGCGAGACGTGACACCGCGAGCGCGACGGAGCGGCGATGCAGATGGCGCGCCGGAGAAGGTGCGCGCCAGCGGGGCGGGCGAGCTCAACCTCAACATCCGCTCGCTCGAGGTCTTTGTCACCGTCGTCGATGCCGGCAGTATGACCCGCGCCGCCCGCCGCCTCGGCCTGACGCAATCGGCGGTGTCGCAGACCATCATTGCGCTCGAGAACGCCGTTGGCGCGGCGCTGCTGGATCGTGCGGTGCGGCCGCCCGCCCTCACCCTCGCCGGCGCCACGGTCATGAAGCATGCGCTGGCCCTAGTGGATCGCGCGCGAGCCTTGCAGCGCGCGCTGGACTACTTCGACGAGGCGCCGTTGCCGGCCCTGCGCATCGGCGTGGTGGATTCCTTTGCGACGATGCTCGGTCCCCATCTTGTCAACCGCCTGCGCAACATCGCGGCGGAATGGCGCGTGTCCTCCGGTCCGCACGAGACCTCGATCGCCGGGCTGGTCGAGCGGCGCGTGGATTTCATCATCACCACGGACGTGGCGCCGGTGCCGGAAGACCTGAAGGTCGTGCCGCTGCTCGCCGAGCCCTACTTCCTGATCGTGCCGGCCTCCCTGGTCGGTCCGGTCGGCTCCCTGCGCCAGCTCGCCGCGTCCATGGACTTCGTGCGCTATGGCCGCCACCTCTACATCGCCGAGCAGATCGAGCGCCACCTGGAGGCCAGCCGGGTCGCGGCGCCGCGACGGTTCCAGCTCGACACCATCGACGCCGTGATCTCCATGGTCGATGCCGGCCTCGGCTGGACCATCGCCACGCCGCTCGCCTTCCTGAAGGGCGCCGGCGGCGCCAGCAACGTGCGTTGCCTGCCGATGTCCGGGCCGCCGCTCTTCCGGCACATCAAGCTCGTGGCGCGCAAGGACGAGGGCCTGGTGGTGGCCGAGCGGATCGCGGCGGCGGCAATCGAGGCGCTGGAGACCATCTACCTTCGGCAGGTCTTCACGACCCTGCCCTGGCTGGCCAAGAAGGTTCGCGTCGGCGGCAAGCTCACAGCCGATGCGCAACCTGCCAGGCGTCGGCGCCGCTCGTCGGCGGCAGCCGGGGATTGAGGTGCGACGGCCCGGCCGGCCGCCCCTGTGACAATGCCCTTGACAGCATTGCAGCCGAGCGACCATAAGTGACTCATGATCGGCTCGGCGGGCGATTGGCTATTGCCAACGGCCGTCTTTTGTGTTTGCCTTATTGTCGACACTGTTATTGCCAGACTCACGGCAATCGACGAGGCCACACGGAGCATCCCCGGGGGTCATGCCCTCGGCCAGTCGCGAAGATGACATCAAAATCACTGCCAACGATCGCCGGCGGCTCGGGCGGACTCGCGCGCTATCTCGCGGAGATCCGGCAATTTCCCATGCTGGAGCCCAACGAGGAGTACATGCTCGCCAAAGCTTGGCGCGAGCACGAGGACCCCGATGCCGCACACAAGCTCGTCACCTCGCACCTGAGGCTGGTGGCGCGCATCGCCATCGGCTATCGGGGCTATGGCCTGCCGATTGGCGAGGTGATTTCGGAGGGCAACGTCGGTCTCATGCAGGCGGTCAAGCGCTTCGATCCCGACAAGGGCTTCCGGCTCGC
>JAGRKR010000150.1:0-1862 GCA_020442225.1 Hyphomicrobiaceae bacterium
GACGGCGAAGTAGAAGACGAAGAAGTGCGCCTGCAGCGGCTTCAGACCGATCTGCTGCATGAAGGGCACGAGCGCCAGAGCCACAATGAGATAGGCGACAGGTGTGGGCAGACCCATGCCGAGGATTAGCGCGGCGATCATCGCGCCGAAGAGCAGCATGAGCTGCGTGTTCGGCAGGATGGTGATGAGGTAGGCGCCGAGCTTGCCGGACAGGCCCGTGGTCAGGAAGACCTGGCCGAGAGGGCCGATGGCAATGAGCAGAATCGACAGCGCCGCCACGAGATAGAGGCCCTCGTCCATGGCCTCGAGGAACTGTTTCAAGCTGGGTCTGTATGGCCCCTGCACGATGAGCCCGACGACCAGCGCCACCGCGATGCCGTAGAGGCCCGCAAGGGAGGGGGAGTAGTAGTTGACGAGCATCCACACGACGACGCCGAACGAGGCGAGGAATGCCGGCATCATGCGCCAGATCATCGCCGTCTCGATGGGCTCGCTCGTCTTCGGCAGCCGGTTGCGCCGCGCGTAGACGTAGATTCCGATGGAGACCCCGACGAGATAGAGGAATCCGGGGATGACGGCTGCGAGGGCCACCTCGACGTAGGGCTTGTTGAGGAAGGCGGCGATCAGGAAGGCCGCCAGCCCCAGCACCGGCGGCATGATCTGGCCGGCGGTCGAGGCCGTTGCTTCGATCGAGCCCGCCATCGACGACGAGTAGCCGTACTTCTTCATCATCGGGATGGTGAGCCGCCCGGTCATGACGACGTTCGAGACCGCCGTCCCCATGATCGCCGCAACGATGCCGGAGCCGACGACGGCAGGCCCGGCGGCGCCACCCGGCACGCGGTTGCCCATGACCTTGCCGACCTCGAGCATCATGCCGAGCATGCCGAGACCGAACAGGACCGCGGCGTAAAGCACGAGGAAGTAGATGTTGTCGGCCGCGTCGTTGGCCAGCATGAAGAAGCCCTGGGTCGTACCGAGACCCAGGTAGTTCATGATGAACTTCGTGTCGTACTCCGGCGTCATCAGGAACGGATTGGGGATGAGATAGCCGTAGAAGAAGTAGACGATCGACAGCGCGACGATCGTCGTCAGCAGGCCGCCCCAGTGGATCCAGTTGAGCATGAGGATCGAGACGACCATCATCCAGCCGAAGAACATGTCGCGGTCGGTGAACTGACCGAGCACCAGCTCGAGGCGGTCGGCGTTCCAGCGCACGTAGCCCGTCGAGATGGCGCTCAGGACAAGCGCGGTCAGCGTGAAGGCCATCTTGAACCAGAGGAGCGAAATCTCCTCGCCGGCGAGCTTGCGATCGGCGAGCATGCGCAATGCGATGAAGCCGGATGCGAGGCAGATGGCGAAGATGAATGTCGAGTAGTGCTGCGGCGAGCTCTTCACGAAGCCGAGCATCGAGGCGCCGAGATACAGCGCGAGCGCGATGCTGACGCTCTGGAACAGCACGTTCACGACATTGCGAAAGGTCTGCCAGCTCATGGCCGTGCTCCCCTTGGGCGCCTACCGATATGCGTCTACTCGTCCACAGGCGGCACGAGGCGAGCAGCGCCTGCGGTCAGGTAACCGAGTTGTCGCGCAGGATGGACGAGAGGCAGCAGATCGCGAGTTGCACGAGTCCTCATGGAACTCGGGCATCTCGCGACCGCTGATCTAAAGACGATCCATTACTGCTTGGGATAGGTGACGGGGGGGAACTTCTTGTGCTTGTCCCACCAGCCGAGCTCGACATAGGCGCGCTTGGCACCCGGGTGCACGTTCTCTTCCGAGAGGCCGTGCAGCATGAGCTCCGGCGACCAGATGCGCCAGACAGGATGCAGGTCCTTCATCTTCGGACCGATCTTGGCGAC
>JAGRKR010000150.1:1962-5134 GCA_020442225.1 Hyphomicrobiaceae bacterium
CCCGGCAGGGTGCCGGCAGGCAGCGTCACGTGCAGGAAGGTCGTGCCGAACTTCTTGTTGACCTTGTCGACGTCCTCTTTGGTCACGCCGATGTAGCAGAGCTTCTTGCCGGAAGCCTTGCTGGCCGCCTCGAGCTGGCGGATGGGGCCAGGCAGGAGGAAGGCCTTGAGGTTCGGCTCGGTGCCGACAGGCGTGACGGACGCATCGGTGACGCCATCGATGAGCTGCTGCGTCAGCTGCGCCGGCGTCATGTGCCGGATGTCGGAGTTCTTGGGCGTGATACCATAGGCGTGCTCGAGGAAGAGCCGCGCGAAAACACCCCAATCGGACTGGCCGCGCAGGCCGAGCGAGATCCGCTTGCCCTTGAGGTCGGCCATGGTCTTGAGGTTGCAGTTGAAGGTTGCAAGGAACTTGCCCTGCCCCCACCAGCCTTCACCATAGAGAAGCTTGAAGGGGATCTTCACGGGCTTGGGCAGGAACTCCTTGAGCTCCGGCGAGCCGCCCTGAAAGGCGAGCTGGATGATGGTGTCCTCGGTGCCGAAGAGGAACTTCTTCCACTTCGCCTTGTTCGCCATCTCCTGGATGTTGAACATGTAGCCCGGCGTCTCCTGCGGCAGCAGGGCAACCTTGGCGCCGCTGGTGAGCATCTGATTCATGAGAATCGTCTCGCTCTCCGTCAGGCCGCAGCCGAACGGGCACAGCAGCACCGGCACGGGCTCGAGCGCTTGCGCGGTCCGGACAGGCCCCGCCACGAGCCCGGCGGCTACGGCGGCTAACGCCACAGCCTTCACTCGCGTCATCAACTTCATCAATCACGTCCTCCCTGGTTTTGCCGGCTCCCGCCGGCGGCCCGCGTCTTCACGGTGCACTCGCGACACCTCCACAACGGCGGCGTCGCGCATTTTCGAGACAACAAGTATCAGAATTTAGCCCCCTGTGTGTCAACTCATCGCATGCGTGCATGCTCGATTGTGACCGCTCCGCCTCACCTGAAATTCGATTCCGCGGAGCCTCTCGCACTCGGGGGCGCTGATCGTGACCCTGATGCTTCGCAACTGCGAAAGCATCAGGGGTCGTTACCGCTCTAGCCTTTCGGCGGCACTTGCGGCGCCGCCCCCATACCCATGATCTCGCGAGCCTCCTCCGGTGTCGCCACCTCGCGCCCGAGCTCATGGATGATGCGCACGGCACGCTCGACCAGCTCCGCGTTGTTCTTCGCGAGACGCCCGCGCGAATAGTAGACGTTGTCCTCGAGGCCCACGCGGATGTTGCCGCCCATGGCGACCGCCATCGTCGACAGCGCGAGTTGCGCCTTGCCGATCGAGACCACCTGCCAGCTCGACTCCTCGGGGATCGTATCGAGCATCAGCATCAGGTTCTGCGGCGTCGCCGGAATACCGCCGCGGATGCCGAGCACGAACGAGAAGTGCATCGGCCCCTTGATGACGCCCTGCTCCCTCAGTTCCATCATGTTGGCGATGTGAGAGATGTCGTAGACCTCAAGCTCGTTGTGGATGCCGCGCTCGTGGCACCCGTTGATGAATTCGGTGTTCCACTTCTTGGAGTTGTCGAACAGCCACTCCTGGCCCTTGTGATCGAAGTGAAAGGTGCCGGCATTGACGGTCAGCATGTCCGGCGGCGGCTTCAGCCCGAGCAGCGCCATGCGCTCCTCCTGGGGAAACGGCCGGCCAATGCCGTCGTCGCCATAGCGGATGCCGATGCCGTTGCCGACCTGGGTGATCATGCCCGGGCAGCGGTCCATGATGCCGTTCAGCACGTCGCCATAGATCTCGAGGTTGCTGCACGTCTTGCCGGTCTTGTCGCGCACGTGGATGTGGGCGATCGAGGCGCCGGCGTTGTAGCAATCGTGGAACTGCTGCACGATCTCCTTCGGCTGCTCCGGCAGGTTTTCATTGGACTCCTTGCCATGCAGGCCGCCGGTCGTCGCGACCGTCAGGATGACCTTCTGCGGGTTCTCGAGTATTGGCTTCATGTTTCCTCCATGTGCGGCCGGCCGAACGCCGTCGCTTATCGTTCCAAGACCACCGAGGTCTGCTATTCGAGACAATCAGTATCAAATCCCGATAGCGTTGCGTCAAGCGCGCGACGCCAGCCCGCATTGGCCTTTCCCGCGTTCGAGCGAAGGATGGACCAGCGCGGCACAGTCCGATTTCGAAGGGCCGAGACGATGAAAGACCTGACGACACAGTCGCTGCTCGACGCCGTCAACGCCTGGGTGGCGATCGAGAGCCCGACGCACGACGCAGCGGCGGTGGATCGCGTTTCCCGCCACGCGGAAGGCCTGCTTCGCGCCATCGGCGCGCGCATCGAGCGCATCGCGGGCGAACAGGGCCTCGGCGACATCCTGCTCGGACACGTGGACGGCCAGACGGCCGGTCCGGGTCTCCTGCTCCTCGGCCACATGGATACCGTGCATCCCGTCGGCACGCTGGCCGGCCCGCTACCCATGCGGGTCGAGGGCGACAAGGCCTATGGTCCCGGCATCTACGACATGAAGGGCGGCAATGCGATCGCCTTCGCGGCACTCGCGCATCTTCACGCTCGCGGCGAGCGGCCTCACCTGCCCGTCACGGTCATGATGATCCCCGACGAGGAGGTCGGAAGCCCGTTCTCGCGACCGCACATCGAGGCCCAAGCCAGGCGCCATGCCGCCGCGCTCGTCGTCGAGCCCTCCGGGGACGGCGGACGCCTGACGATCGCCCGCCACGGCATCGCCCGTTATCATGTGAAAACGACCGGCCGTCCCGCTCATGCCGGGGCCTATCACGCGCAGGGACGCAGCGCGATTCGCGAGATGGCCCGGCAGATCCTCGCCATCGAGGGCATGACGGACTACGATCGCAGCATCTTCGTCAACGTCGGCACGATGCGCGGTGGCACGCACGAGAACATGGTGCCGGTCCACGCCGAGGCTTGCGTCTACTGTCTCGTGCCGCGCCCGGAGCACGAGGCCGAGGTGCGCGCCAAGCTCATGGCGCTGCGGCCGCACGACCCCGACGTGCGCCTCGAGGTGACACCGGGGCTCTCGCGACCGTCGTACGTGAAAACCCCCGCCATACAGAAGCTCTACGACCACGCCGCCGCACTGGCCCGCGAGATCGGCTTCGAAGTGAAGGGCGAGCGCATTGCCGGCGGCGGCAGCGACGGCAAT
>JAGRKR010000151.1 GCA_020442225.1 Hyphomicrobiaceae bacterium
CGTCTTCTCATCGTCGATCCCTCGGACGTGGCGTTTCCGCCGTCGCTCAACCTGTTCGACGTCCACTCCGACCGGCTCGCCAACTACGATCAGAGGGATCGCGAGCAGGTGCTCGCCGGCATCATCGAGATCTACGACTATATCTTCGGCGGACTGCTTGGCGCCGAGCTGACGCAGAAGCAGGCGATGGTGTTCCGCTTCCTGGCTCAGCTCATGCTGTCGATCCCTGGCGCCACCATCCACACGCTGCGCCAGCTTCTGGAGGATGCCGCCCCCTACGCCGACGCCATCAACGCCCTGCCGGAGACCGCGCGCGGCTTCTTCGAGAACCACTTCTTCGGCAAGGACTACCGGGCGACGCGCGAGCAGGTGCTTCGCCGGCTCTATGGCGTGCTGCAGAACCCGTCCTTCGAGCGCATGTTCGCGCAGCCCGAGAACCGTCTCGATCTGTTCGATACGCTCAACTCCGGCGGCATCGTCCTGGTCAACACGGCCAAGGACTTCCTCAAGTCCGAGGCCTCCTCGATCTTCGGGCGCTACATCATCGCGCTGACGCTCAAGGCCGCCTTCGAGCGGGCGACGCTTGCCCCCGACCGGCGCCGGCCGACCTATCTGTGGATCGACGAAGCCGCCGAATACTTCGATGACAACATCGACAATCTGCTCATCCAGGCCCGCAAGTTCCGGCTTGGCCTCGTCATGGCGCATCAGTACCTCGGCCAGCTGTCGCGCAACCTGCCGGCGTCACTGATGACCAACACGGCCATCAAGCTCGCCGGGGGCGTCTCCGACCGCGACGCACGCACGCTGGCACCGGAGATGCGCACCACGCCGGAGTTCCTCAACAGCATGCTCAAGGAGCGCGACGTCACGCACTTTGCCGCCTTCGTGCGCAACCACACACCTCAGGCCATGGCCATGACCGTGCCCTTCGGCACGGCCGAGCGCATGGATCGGATGTCGGACGAGAGCTTCGAGCGTCTGCTCGCCATGAGCCGTCAGCGGTTGTCGTCGCTGACGGTGCTCAAGACGGACAGTGACGGGCTCCAGGATGCAATCAAGCCGGCGGCATCGGATCGGACACCGCCGCCGCATGAGTCGTCGGCTGCTCCATCCAATGCCGACGATCCCTTCTCTGACCCCTACTGATCGTGTCGCCCTGCGTCGCGGTCACCTCCGCCGCGGCGCGACACGCCGCGCCACCGCGCGACGCAGCATGTCAGAAGGGGATCAAGGCCGACATCTCGCTCATCTTCGCCGACGCCATAGGCCAATCTCGACCGATAGGCTCTGCGCAAGCTGTGCGCGACGCAAGGCTGCACCCAAACAAACACAAAGTCGCAGCGCGACAACCCGCCCAGCGGGATGCAGGAGTCGAGAGGGTGGTGTCAGGGTTGATCGGTAACCAGTTGCTCGGACGCCGATAACGGGGCGGGGTGTCCCAGATAGATGCTCCAGACTGACGCAGCTGAGATAGACGCCCTGTATCAGCCCGCCCGCGAGCAGTGTGGCCACGGTCTCTCGCGACTTCAGCCGGGCTTTGGCGCAGAGGAAGAACGGTTGGAGCGCCACCACCGCGAGCGAAAAGTGTAGGAACAAGAAGGTGCACGACTCGGCCAACGGCACGGCGATCTTCGCCGCGATAAAGCCGCTCGATCAGAAGAGCACGAAAAGTAGGGGCGCGAGCGCGAGAAGAACCGTCATGCCCAGTCGGTCACCCTCTGCTCGCGCGGTTGCGCCGCCTTCAAGGGTAGCACGAGTGCGAAGGTGGGCGCCCCGAGCACGATCGCAACTGCGATGCCCGCGGTGTCGGCGCCCCAGTGTGCAATGGCGAGGCTCGCGGCCGTGGGGGCAACGAGGCCGGCAATCCCCGTCGCAGTGAAGAAGGTCCCGAGCAACCCGCCCAGATGACGCGCACCTAAAAGCTCGATCAGAACCAGCGCGACGAGCGCGATCCATACGCCATACGCGATGCCGAGAAGGCCGGCGAAGACAATGAGCCAGCCAAAGCCTGGAACCAGGAGCCAGAGGAGGTAGCTGGCCGCCATGGAGAGAATCGATCCCTTGTAGAGGAGCAGCGTGGACGCGCTTGCGACATAGCCCATCTCGAGACGGCCGAGAACACTGGCGCCGCCAATGATTGAGGTGAGTGAGGATGCGGCAACAGGGTCTGCACCGCGAGCCACCGCGAAAGCCGGTAGGAAGATCAGAGGGGCGCCAGCGCGGCATCGAAGGAGCCGCCCTCGAAGTCGTAGAGGATGTGATCGGTCGTCACCTTGTGACGGTCGCGCGCGATCAGGACGATGTCGTAGTCATCGGGCGAGGTGCCGGTCTTTTTCGGCTTGCCGCCGCGCCTTCTCGGCGCCCGGCCGACCAGCTTGCGCGAGCCCTTCGCCGACTTGAGAATGAGCGTCTCATCGGCCTCCACGATGCCCGACAAGAGCGGAGGATGCTTGTTCTTGGCCGGGGCGAGAAAGCGATGGCGCCACCGGAAGGAGGTCTCCAGTTGCACGTTGGCGCGCTTGGCCGTCTTCCTCAGGCTGATTCGGTAGAGGGGTGCGCGGGCGTAGGAGAGCCAGGCCTCCCGCTTTTGCAGCCGGGCCATCGGCGTGCTGGTCAGCGCATTGAAGGTGCGGGAGCACGCCTTGCACTTGTAGCGGCGCAGGCCGCTCGCGTGCCCCACGTGCCGAAGCGCTTCGAGCCGCAATGTCCGCAAGCGGGATCGGCGGCGAACTGCGTCTCAATCAGGGCGAGGGCATCGTTCGTCGAGCCCTTCGATCTCAAGGCGGCCTTGAGCGCCGCGCGCTGCTTCTCCGTCAACTCGTCCAGCTGCTCGATACGAGCCTGGAACTCCGCCGATTTCATCGTGCCCTCCCGCGCCAGCGAATCAGCAAGAAAAGCATGCCTCTACAGTATGTCTGAACAGAGCCATCAATCCTCAGGGAAGTGAATTTGTACTTTATTGATCTGGATCAATGCCGGGAAGCAATAACTGAGTCTGCATAATACTAGAATCGCGCTTCCTTTGTTTCTCGGAGCAGCCCCATGCAAGTGATCGCGTGGTATCTTACAGTTGTGCTGATTGGACTTGTAGCGCTCATCTTCGTTCGGGTTGCTTCTGAGTCAGGCCGAAGGGAAGATTATGGCCATGTGCAGGTGAAGGCGTATCGATTTCGCGCCTTCATCTTCTTCGGCCTCATCTTGGCGGGTCTCATCATTGCTGTCACGACTTTGCGGGATCTGCCCTATGTCGCAGCGGGCGCGCCGTCCCCTCCTCAGGTTGTCACCGCCAAGGGCTTCCAGTGGTACTGGGAGCTCAATCGCAAGAGTGTGCTGGCAGGTGAGCCCGTCGAATTCCAGATTACCAGCGCGGACGTGAACCATGGCGTGGGCATTTATGACTCCCGATTGCGCCTCTTGGCCCAGGCTCAAGCCATGCCGGGATACGTGAACCGACTGCGCTACACGTTTAGGGAGCCCGGAAAGTACCGGCTTATGTGTCTGGAATACTGCGGACTTGCGCATCACGACATGACTGCCGTGTTGGAGGTCAAAGCGCGCTGACAGAGGGGGCAGGAGATGACTGCAACATCCCAACATGGGTCTTCCAGTTTGCAGGCCACCGTTGCAATCGACATTTCCACGCGGAAGGTGCTGGCGGCGAATCTCGCCATAACCGGCGTCTTGCTCCTGCTGATGATGCTGCTCGGTTTGCTGCTGCGTCTGGCACAGTCTGGCTGGTTATCCCTCGAGTCGGATCGGTTCTATCAGATCATGACCGTGCATGGCGTCGGCATGGTTGGTATAGCCGCATTGGGCGGCGTATCGGTCATGTGGTACTTTCTCGGGCAGTACGTTCGCCTCTCCGAACGGGTTCTAGCGATCAATCTCGTTATTTTTCTCACTGGCGTCGTGATGATCCTGGGCGCCGACTTCATCGGTGGCTTTGCTGCCGGCTGGACTTTTCTCTATCCGTTGCCCGCACGATCGGCCGGAGTTTGGAGTACATCCGCGGCGGCTTGGCATCTACTCGGCCTGCTCCTGGTGGGCATCGGATTTTTGCTCGTCTGCCTCGAGGTGGGACGGGCGCTCATCGTGACTTATGGAGGTCTCGCACGGTCGCTTGGATGGCCTCAGCTCTTTGGAACGAGCGACGCCGATCCTCCACCACCAACCGTGGTCGCGAGTACGATGGTCGTGATTGTTACGACTCTGGCTCTGCTGGGTGGTGCCATGGTCATCGTGCTCAGTCTGGTCAACCTCTTCGCCCCGGCGTTCGATCTCGATCCGCTGCTCGCCAAGAACCTCATCTACTTCTTCGGACACGTGTTCATCAATGCGACCATCTATATGGCGGTGGTTGCCGTCTACGAATTGCTGCCTCGCTACACCGGTCGGCCGTGGAAGTCATCCCGTGTATTTCTCGCGGCGTGGACGGCATCGACGACCATGGTGCTGATCATCTATCCTCACCACCTGTTGATGGATCTCGTAATGCCGCGCTGGACGATGATCATTGGTCAGATCTTTTCCTACATCAACAGCTTCCCGGTGCTCGTCGTCACTGGGCTGGGCGCGCTTTCAATCGTGCATCGGTCGGGCATGCGATGGGACATGGTAAGTGGTCTGCTCTTCCTGGCGATGTTCGGATGGATGGCGGGCGTGATCCCCGCCGTCATCGATGCCACCATCGTCATGAACTCTGTGATGCACAATACGATGTGGGTTCCCGGTCATTTCCATTTCTATTTGCTGCTCGGGCTCGTGCCGATGATCTTCGCGTTCATCTATTACATGACAGGTGACACGTCGGCGTCTGCTTCGGAGGGATTCGACCGTTCGGCTCTCTGGCTGTACATCGCGGCCGGAATCGGATTTGTCGCGATGTTCCTTTATGCGGGGCGCCATGGTGTGCCGCGACGCTGGGCAGTCCACCTGCCGGAGTGGATGCTGTACGATCAGATCGCCTCGGTCTTGGCGGTTGTTGTGATTGTCACAGCCACCTTATTCGTTGTCCGCTTCCTGGCTCGACTGCCTCGGATGTTGGTGCAGTCATGAGAGGCCGTGGAGAGCTGAGCTTGGTGGCGTCGGTGCTGCTGGGTTTCCTCTTGGTTTTCGTTGGAACGGACAAGTTTTCCGCATTCACAAGCGAGGGCGCACGACGCCTCGACGTGGCACGCAATCCGCGCCCGCTCCCCGCTGCTCAGCTAGAGCGTCACGACAGGAGACTGACTACGCTCGGTGACTTTCTCGGGACAGTGTTGCTCGTCAACTTCATCTACACGCGCTGCCCTACACTCTGCGTCACATTGGGCTCGAGCTTCGAGAGGTTGCGAAGCGCGATTCACCGTGCGGGCCTCGGCGGGCGCATTGTACTGCTCTCGATCTCATTCGATCCCGACAATGATGGCCCAGCCGAGTTGACCGACTACGCTGCGCGGTTCGGCGGACCGGACCAGATATGGCAGTTCGTTCGACCCCGGTCGAAAGCAGCGCTCGTGAAGATGCTGAGGTCAGCCGCGGTTATCGTTCTGCCCGACGATGCCGGCGGATTTGTTCACAATGCTGCCATCCATGTCGTCGATCGGCAGGGTCGGCTCGTCGCCATCGTGGATACGGAGGCTGTCACTGAAGCTTTGGCTTTAGCTCGCCGCCTCTTGTGAGGTCATCCATGCAAGATTGGCGAATTGCTCTGGCTCTGGCTTTCTTGGCGGCGGCAACTGTACCCTCAGCCGCCGCGTTCTGGAAATCGAGCCTGCCCCTTCATGTGCTTGTGCAATATCCACTAATCTTGGGCGCGGGAGTTCTCTGCGGAGCTGCTGTCGCTCGGCGGCGTCCCCACAAGCAAGGAAAGCTTCGCCTCGAGGGTCTGGCGGCAGTCCTTCTCGGCTGCTTCGTCTTGAGTTTCTGGATGGTCCCGCGTTGGGTGGATGCCGCGGCACTGGACGCGTGGATCGATGCTGCCAAAGTCGCCTCATTGGTACTTCTGGTCGGTCTTCTCTGGGGGTGGGGCTGGTACCAGATTGGACCGCTGGATCGGGGTTTTCTCGTCGCCAACGGGATCAGTATGCTGTTTGCTCTTGGCATCCTTTATCGATCGGCTCCCGTTCGCTTATGCAATGCCTATTTGCTCGACGAGCAATCCGATCTCGGCCGCGGTATGATTGCCATAGCTGGCGTTGCGACTTCGATGATCGCTGCGCGAGTGATGGCTGGCGATGGTATGCGCTCACAACGCATTGACATGCGCGAACAAGCCCAGACCAAGCCGTAGCCGTCATCTTCGCCGAACGCCCCAGAGAACTGGCCCGTACACGATGACGAAGCCCGCAAACGCTACGACCCATGCCGTGGCGGCCAGATGCAGCATGGGCTCGCGCCAGAGGTGGAACGCGGCGACGATGCGGGCGAGCGCGGAGACGAGTGCGGCTATGTAGATGAACTGGATCGGGCGCGTTGCGGTAAGGGCCTGCCCCGTGTGGCCGAGGCTTGCGCGGGTCATCACGGCAAGCGTCATTAGGCCGATGGCGCCGGCGGTCCAGCCGTGCAAGGCGCCGGTAGGCGCGACGAATGACGGCGAAAGGGTCGCGAGCGCGAGCAGCGCGAAGCCGATCGGCACGAACGCGAAGGCAGCATGCAGGACGAGCACCAGCGGCTCTGGCGTGGTTCGCTCTCCCGCCCATCTCGAAAGCCGCCAGGCGTTGAGGCCCGCCGCTGCGATGGCGAGCCAGGCGGTAGCTTGTCCGTCGGGAAGGAGGACCCAGGCGACAAGTGCAATCGCGCTTGCAGCCATCACCGCCATATCGGCCTTGTCGAAGGCAACAGGAAGCCGCCCGGGCCCGCGCTTTGCCAGCCAGTTGCGCGTGAAACTCGGGATGATGCGGCCACCGACGAGCATGATCAGCATCAGCGTGGCCGCAAGGCCTATGCGCATCCCATAGCCGTTCGCGCGTCCCGTCATCGCCTCCCAATGAAATACGGCGTTGCCGAGAAAGAGCACGGCCACGGCCGCCAGCATCTTGAGATTGCGCCAGTTCTTGCCCGCGACGATCTCACGCGCGGTGACGGCGCCAAGCGCCATCAGGAACAGCAGGTCGATCGCCGCGGCGACAACCGGCGTGATCAGCACCGACGTCGCGACAGCGACACGCCCGGCGACCCAGATCGCGAACAGAACCACCAGCGGCATGCTGACCACCGGCAAGCGTCCCGTCCAGTTCGGCACCGCGGTAAGCAGAAAGCCCGCCACGATCGCCGGCACATAGCCGTAGACCAACTCGTGAACGTGCCAGTCAACGGGAGAGAGCGCCGTCGGCAGCTCGACATGGCCGCTCAGCATCGGCAGCCAGACAGCGAGCGCCAGCACGCTCCAGACGGCGCCGAACAGAAAGAACGGTCGGAAGCCGTAGCTGAACAGTGCGGGGCCCTGATAGGCGCGGATCTGCTCGGCAGTGGTGCTCATCGTGCATCGCTCCGGCCGGAACGCGTACGCGGATTGCCGTCACCGATCACGACCCAGTCCATCGCGATGTCGTGGGGCTGCGGATAGATCGTGGGGATGGCGGCGATCGGATGCCCGACGCCGATCGCGATTGGGGATGGGGTGAGGGTCGCGAGTGTACGGTCGAAGAAGCCGCCGCCATAGCCGAGGCGGAAGCCTGCAGTATCGAAGCCGACGAGCGGTGCGATCACCGCATCGGGAACGATAATTTCCCCGTCGGCCGGATAGGGGATGTTCCAGACGCCGCGAGCCATTGGCGCTCCCGGCCGCCACGCGCGGAACTCAAGCGGCTGGCCCTTGGCGACGACGACCGGCAACGCGATACTCATGCCGCCTTCGAGAGCCGACTGCATCCATGGCCGCAGGTCGGGCTCGCCCCGGAATGGCCAGTAGAGGCTGACCGAACCCGCCGCGAGCCGTTTGATCACGACATCGAGTTCGCCGGCGAGGCGAGCGGCGTGGGCGGTGCGCTCCTCGATGCTCAATGCGAGACGCGCCGAGATCAACCGCTCTCGCTCAGCCTTGCGCCACCGCGCCACGTCACGAGTCTGGCTAGGATCGACAAGGCCGCCATACGCAGGATCAATCTCGTGCATGTAGCAGGGCGGCGAGGCGAAGCGGCCTGTCCCGCCCGATGTGTCATCGTCCCTGCCGTCCTCGTTCACCACGTCTCGTTCCTTCCCGTCATCCTCAATTGGTCGGCCGACCGCCCGCCTCGAACATCGGGAACAGCACCTCGTTCTCGAGCCGCATGTGCTCGGCGAGATCGGTCAGGAACTCGTCGAGACCCGCATAGAGCGCCGTCCAGCTGCGGCAAGCACCCTCGGGAAGTTTCGGTCCGCCGGTCAGTCTGCGGATTTCAGCCACTTCGCGGTCATGGCCGTCGTGATCGGCCCGCATCGCCGAGATGGGATGCTCGATACCGGGACCGCCCCCCTTCCGCATGGCGGGAAAGAGGATCAGTTCTTCCTTCTTCATGTGAACCTCGAGCTCGCCGATCATCCGGCGCAGCAGACCGGAGAGGCCGGCCGGCACATCGGCGACGCCGACGTGGACGCTCTCGACCTTGGCTGCGAGTTCCACAAGCGCCGGCAGCTGAACTCGATTACGGGCGTGGTAGCGCGTCTCGATGTGATGCGTAAGTGCGGTTGCGTCTTGCAGCGGAACGGTATCAGTCATGGCGGCTCAGCCTTTCCTTCCTGATTGCGCGATTGGATGGGTAAATGCCGATGGCAAGCGCTCTCCTGGACCCAGCAACAGGCCGCGATGCGTGGCGATCCCAAGCTCGAGGCTCAGTGCGATCATCCGTGCTTTCTCGATGAAGAGAGCTGCGGCGGCCGGCGGACAGAGGTCCCGAGCCGTGGCTTTGAACAGGTTCAGCCAGCGGTCGAAGTGCTGGGCATCGACGGGCAAGGGCGCGTGCGCTTGCATCGGCCGCCCGTGGTAGCGGCCTGTCATCAGCACGACCGACGACCAGAAGGCGCCCATGCGCGCAAGATGCGGCGGCCAGTCGGTTATGCGGGCGTCGAACACAGGACCCAGCAGGGAGTCGGCGCGCACGCGATCGTAAAAGGTGTGTACCAGGAGATGAATCATATCTTCGTCGATGCCGGTGCGCGCCGCGACGTTCGCCGCGAACGCGGTCCGTCGTGTGGTGCGATCGTCCTCCTCGCGGTCGATGGACTTGTCGGATGTGCTCATCGGGCGCCCAATTCGGTGTTGTCGATGCGAATTATGATGGGCATAATCGGCATTTACAATACCTATTGAGGCGCACAGCGATGCGACTAACTGCCTTCACCGACTACGCTCTGCGCGCCCTCATGCGGCTCGCTGGCGAGCCCGTGCGGACGTTCACGACGGAGGAGATCGCGCGCGAGTTCGACATATCGCGCAATCACCTGACCAAGGTCGTGCGCGAGCTGGCCGAGGGTGGGTTCATAGCAACGCAACGCGGGGCAGGCGGAGGTTTCAGGCTCGCTCGGCCCGCCGAGATGATCACCCTTGGCGAGGTCGTGAAGCGGTTGGAAGCGCGCCATGCCATCGTCGAGTGCTTTCGTGTCGACGGCGGCGACTGCATTCTGACACCGAGTTGTCGCCTCAAGAGCAAGCTTGCACTGGCGGCGCGCGCCTTCATTTCAGAGCTCGACCGGACGACGCTCGCCGAATGCGCTTACACCTCTCCGTCAGCGCCTGGCGCGGGTGGCCGAAATACGAGATCCGTCCGCGGGCGGGCGGCATGAGATCAGCTTGGTACACTCTTCGCCAAAGCGATACGGAGCAACGCTGCACACGAACTCGGACAACATGCTCGATCCGGTTGCGCTTCACATCGTCGCGAACGCTCCCGACGGTATCCTCTTCACGGACAGGGACGGTGTGATTCGTCTATGGAACGGCGGGTGCGAGCGCATCTTCGGATATTCTGCAGCAGAAGCTCTCGGACGACCGCTCGATATCATCATTCCTGACAATCTCCGCGAGCGTCATCACAAAGGGCATGCCGAGACGATGCGGACCGGCCATACCAAGTACGGCAGCGGCGACCTTCTATCGGTACCGGCACTCCGCAAGGACGGGAGCAGGATTTCGGTCGAGTTTTCCATCACCCCATTCAGGGATGAGAATGGCGCCATCACTGGGTTGGCCGCCATCATGCGCGATGTGACCAAGCGCTTCGAGGAGATCAAGGCCCTGCGCAAGCAGGCGGGATCGCAACGAGTCTGACCTTGCTCCGGTGACTTGAATGGGCTCAGTCACGATCGCGCGCGCTGCATGTTCTCGCCATCGTCCACTGGATCGGCGGCGTCACCATGGTCATGCTGGTGCTGCTGCCCGGCATGATTCCCCATGTGCCGGCGGACAAACGCCTCGCGCTGTTCGAGATGATCGAGGGCGGCTTCGCGCTCCAGGCCCGCATCTCGACGCTGATCGCCGGTCTCATGGGCTTCTACATGACAGACGAGCTCGGCGCCTGGTATCGCTTCACCGATCCCGG
>JAGRKR010000152.1 GCA_020442225.1 Hyphomicrobiaceae bacterium
GAGATACCGCGCGGGCTGCCGTCGGTGACGTGGCCCTCGATCGACCTCGCGACGATGGAGCGACTGCTGCCGGCCGCCATCCTCATCGTGCTCGTCGGCTTCATCGAGAGCGTCTCGGTCGGCAAGTCGCTCGCAGGCGCCCGCCGTCAGACCATCGAGCCGAACCGCGAGCTGGTCGGCCTGGGATTGGCGAACGCCGGCGCGGCCTTTACGGGCGGCTATCCCGTCACGGGCAGCTTCTCGCGCTCGGTGGTCAATTTCGCCTCGGGCGCCAATACGCTGGTGTCGTCGCTGGTGACGCTCTCGATCGTCCTCGTGGCGCTGCTGTTCCTGACGCCGCTGCTCTTCCATCTGCCGCAAGCCGTCCTCGCCTCGATCATCATGGTGGCGGTGCTCGGGCTCATCGATTTCGGCGTGCTACGGCGCGCCTGGGCCTTCAGCAAGGCCGATGGTTTCAGCTATCTCGTGACGTTCGTGGCCGTGCTCGGGCTCGGCGTCGTCAAGGGGATCGTCTGCGGCATCATCGTGTCGCTGGTGCTGCATCTGTGGCGCACGAGCCGCCCGCACATCGCCATCGTCGGGCGGATCGGCACCAGCGAGATCTTCCGCAGCGTCCAGCGCTACGAGACCACGACCTACGACGGGCTGCTGCTGCTGCGCATCGACGAGAGCCTCTACTTCGCGAATGCTGCATTCCTCGAGGACAACGTGCTGCGGATCGTAGCCAAGCAGCCGGACATCAAGGACGTGGTGATCATCTGCACATCGGTCAACGTCATCGACGCGAGTGCGCTCGAGACGCTGGAGCGGCTGATCGAGCGGTTGCGGGCCGGTGGCGTGACGTTGCATCTGGCGGCCGTCAAGCTCATGGTCTACGAGCGATTGCAGCGCACGCACTTTCTCTCTCGGCTGAGCCCGGGGCAGGTGTTCCTGTCGACCCATGACGCCGTCGTGGCGCTCGCCGGGGCGCGGCCCGCGCCCGGTCTGGCCGGCTGACTGGGACCTCCGTCGGGGCGCACGGTGGCGCCGATCAGCGCGTGTCCGGCTGCCCGCTGCCAGAGGCGGCCACGGCCGGCGGTCCATAGACCTCGCGGGCTCTCGCCTCGAACGCCTCCGCGAAGCGGCGGAAGGCCTGGTCGAACATCGCGCCCATGACGACCCCGAGCAGGCGCGAGCGGAACTCGTAGGAAATGAAGAAGTCGATCTCGGAGCCGCCGGGCAGCGGGCGGAACAGCCAGCGGTTCTCAAGGTGGTGGAAGGGGCCGTCCAGGTAGGAGACATCGACGGCAGGGCGGGCGGGGTCGAGCCGCACCTCGCTGGTGAAAGTCTCGTTGATCACCTTGTAGGCGACGGTCATGTCGGCGACGAGCACGACCTGGCCCTCATCGTTCTGCTCGCGGCTGCGCACCCGCAGCGCCTGACAGAGCGGCAGGAACTCGGGATAGCGCTCGACGTCGGCAACGAGGTCGTACATCTGGCGCGGCGAGTAGGGGACGCGTGTCTTCGTCTCGAACGATGGCATGACCCTGCTCAATCCCCTGGTTCGGCCGTCAACGAGCCGGGCAGGCCCGCGACGAACGTACGAACCCCGGCCGGAGACCTCAATACGACGATGCGCTTCGTGCTGCGAAGGCGGTCTATGGCCGCAACCGTCGCCGCCCGCCGTTTCGGATAGGTCCACACCCAGTGGCGCAGGAACTCCCAGTCGAAGCGCTCCGGGCACCCCGGCGCCATGTCCGGGCGCTGCCGGCCCCAGTATCGCACCAGACGCATCAGGGCGCGCGACAGGTAGAGGCGTCGCGGCAGGTCGAGCCAGACGACGGCCTCCGCCGGGGGTATCGTGAGGTCGTGCACGCGGCTGTAGTCGCCCTCCATGATCCAGGCCGGTTCTGCGGCGCGGGCGGCGATCCGCCGACGCCATGCCTCGGGCGCGGGTGGACGCCAGCCGGGCTGCCAGAATTCGGCATCCATGTGGATCACCGGCAGGTCGAGACGGGCGGCGAGCGCCCGCGCCAGCGTCGACTTGCCCGAGCCGGGGCCGCCGATGATGCGGATGCGGTGCATGGGGCGGCTAGCGCGCCTCGCTCTCCCGGCGGGCGAGGCGTGCGGCCTTGAGGCGCGCGAAATCCTCTCCGGCATGATGGGACGAGCGCGTCAGCGGGCTCGCCGACACCATCAGGAAACCCTTCGCATATGCCATCCGCTCCAGGCCGGCGAATTCCTCTGGCGGCATGAAGCGCCGGACCTCGGCGTGCTTGCGCGTCGGTTGCAGGTATTGCCCGATGGTCAGGAAGTCGATGCCCGCGGAGCGCATGTCGTCCATGACCTGCAGGATCTCGTCCCGGCTCTCGCCGAGCCCGACCATAATGCCGGACTTGGTGAAGATCTCCGGCGACAGCTCCTTGGCGCGCTGCAGAAGGCGGAGGGAGTGGAAGTAGCGCGCACCGGGCCGGATGCGCAGATAGAGCGAGGGCACCGTCTCCAGGTTGTGATTGAAGACGTCGGGACCCGCCGCGATGACCTCGGCGAGGGCATGGTCGGGCTTCCGGAGAAAATCCGGCGTCAGAACCTCGATGGTGGTCGCAGGCGTCTGCCTGCGGATGGCGGTGATCACGGCTGCAAAATGCGCCGCACCCCCGTCCGCGAGATCGTCGCGGTCCACCGACGTGACAACCACGTGTGCAAGGCCGAGCTGGGCGACCGCCTCCGCGACGCGCTCGGGCTCGCCGGGGTCCAGGGGCGCGGGGATGCCGGTCGCCACGTTACAGAAGGCGCAGGCGCGCGTGCAGACGTCACCCATGATCATCATGGTGGCGTGGCGCTTCGACCAGCACTCGCCGACGTTGGGGCAGCCAGCCTCCTCGCAGACGGTATGGAGCTTCTGCTCGCGCACGATGCGCCGCGTCTCGGCATAGACCGGCGAGCCGGGTGCCTTGACGCGGATCCAGGCGGGCTTGCGCTGGACCGGGGTATCGGGCTTGCCCGCTTTCTCGGGGTGGCGGGTGCGCTTGTCGACGATGGTGACCATGGATCAGGGCTCTTGTTGCGCGTGTCGCCAGTATACGAGAGGTTTGGGCGGCCGGGTCAACTCTGCTCAGGACGAGGCTGCCCGGCGGGTTCGACCGACAGGGACGTAAGGGAAGGCGGGGGGCGGCATGCATGTGCTCGATTTCGTCGGCATGGCCATCGTTGTGCTGACGTTTTGCGCCGGCATCTTCTACCGGGGTGCGCGCCTGCGTGATCGCATCCTGCTGGCGACGGGCGTCGGCGTCGTCGGCTTCGCGGGGCTCGCCGTCGTGGCCGCAAACGACAGCAACGCCTCGCTCGGCGCGGTCTCGCTCGCCCTCCTCGTACTCGTGGTCGGGCTCGTCGCCGCGGCATTCCTGCGCAACCGTTGAGGAACACCACGCTTGACCGCCCAAGACAAACACCGCATAAGCCGCGCCATGGACCGCTCGTCTCGTAAACACGCCGTCAACATCTGTTGCGGCATTATTATCGACGCCTAGCTCAAACGCTGGCGCGCGGCCGTTCCCTTTTTCTCGACATCACAGAACGCGCTGCGCCGGCAGGCCAAGGAGAGCCCGCTGTGCCGTTGACGCTCTACAACACGCTGACACGCACGAAGGAAGAGTTCCGGCCGATCGATCCGGCGAACGTGCGCATGTACGTGTGCGGGCCGACCGTCTACGACTACGCGCACATCGGCAACGCCCGGCCGATCATCGTCTTCGACGTGCTGTTCCGCCTGCTGCGGCACCTCTACGGGGCCGAGCACGTCACCTACGTGCGCAACATCACGGACGTGGATGACAAGATCAATGCGCGGGCGGCACAGGATCATCCCGACCTGCCGCTCAACGCGGCCATCGCCCGGGTGACCTCCCGGACGACCGAGCAGTTCCACAAGGACATCGCCGCGCTCGGCGTGCTGGAGCCGACCCACGAGCCGCGCGCGACCGAGAACATCGCCCAGATGATCGCGATGATCGAGACGCTCATCGCCAAGGGCTGCGCCTACGCGGCGGAAGGGCACGTGCTGCTCGATACCTCGGCGGTGCCCGATTACGGCCAGCTCTCGCGCCGCTCGCTGGAGGACATGATCGCGGGCGCTCGGGTCGAGGTGGCGCCCTACAAGAAGAACCCCGCCGACAGCGTGCTCTGGAAGCCGTCGGACGCCAGCCTGCCGGGCTGGGAAAGCCCGTGGGGGCGTGGCCGTCCCGGCTGGCACATCGAGTGCTCGGCGGTGAGCGCCGCGCTCTTGTGGGACGAGCTGAAGGACCGGCTGCGGGCCGAGG
>JAGRKR010000153.1:0-10567 GCA_020442225.1 Hyphomicrobiaceae bacterium
ATCCGGGGCTGCGACCGTCTCTTGATCCCGCGGCTACTTTTTCTTCTTGCCGCCGGTCAGGCCGAGCGCCTTGATCTCGTCCTTGGCGATCTGGAACTCGCGCTGCACCTGCTCGGTCCAGGCCTTGGAGCCGGCGACGCTGTCATCCGGATTGAGGCCGGAGGTCTTGAGGTATTTCGCGAAGCTCTCGGACTTCAGTCCCTTCAGCATGGCGGCCTCGAGCTTGGCCAGGATCGGCTGCGGCGTGCCGGCGCGAACGAGATAGCCGCGCACCGTCGACGTCGCGACCTTGAAGCCGAGCTCATGGGTCGTCGGGATATTCGGGAAGTCCTTGAGGCGGGTCTTGGCCATCACGGCAAGCGCCCGGAACTGCCCCGAAGCAATCTGCTCGCGCGCCTCGGAGACGTTCGGCAGCGTTGCATCGATGGCGCCGGACATCAGGTTCTGCACCATCTGCATGCCCGAGCCGAGCGCGACAGGCTTGTACTTGATGCCGGCCGCCTTGGCGAACTGTGCGAGGCCGATGTGCTCGGTGCCGCCGATCTGCGCCACGCCCCAGTTGAGCGGCTTGGCCTTCGACGCCTTGATGAGGTCGGCGAGCGTCTTGATCGGGCTCTTGCCCGGCACGACGATGAACGTCGGGTCGTCCATGGCACGGGCGACGCCCACGAGATCGGTGATCTTGGCCGAGGACTTGCCGCGCGCCAGCGTATAGAGATGCGTCGGCGTGATGGCGATGATCGTGTAGCCGTCGGCGGGCTTCGACATGAGGTAGTCGAGGGCCGCCTGACCGCCGCCGCCCTGCTTGCTGACGACCACCATATCCGAGCCGAGCACAGCGCGCGTCGGCGTGATCATCATGCGGGCGGTGGTGTCGGTGCCGCCGCCGTACTTGGCGTGAATGACCACCTCGATCGGCTTGGATGGGAACTTGCTCGCATCCTCGGCCGAAACCGTGGTCGGAGTGATCGCGGTAAGTGCGCCGATGAGCGCAGCCGACCAAACCGTGGACAGAGATCGTTGACGTGTCATCGTGCCCTTTCCTCCCTTATTCGACCAGCTCATGCCAGCCGCTCCCTAACTCTTTGGACTATCTGATTAGCGTCATCCAGCCCTTCTGTCATCGCACTTCGTATTGTCCAGCAATCGCATACCGAGGTCGCCGGCGCCCTTCTCGAGCAGAGCCAACGCGGCCTCGCGCGCACGCGCCGTGAACCGGTTCGACGGTCCCGACAGGACCAGCGCCCCGACCAGCGCTCCGTCGCACAATACCGGCACGGACACCGACGCGGTCAGAGGCTCGCGACCGGCCGCATCGTGATACCCGGCCGAGCGGATCTGCTCGAGATCCTGGCCGGGCTCGCCCGAAAACGCCAGCAGCACCCTGCCGACGACGCCGACGCCGAGAGGGAGCTGCGCCCCTTCGTCGACATGATGGCGGATCGGATGGCGCGAGCTCTCGCGATAGAGGCAGATACGCTGCCCGCCCCGCCTGACATAGAAGGACGCGCTCTCTCCCGAGGCGTCGCGCAGCTCGCGCAGGATCGGACGCACCTCGGCCTCGAGATCGAACCCCTGCCGATAGGCCCGCGCCAGATTGGCGACGCGCGGCCCAAGGCGATAGCGCTGGCGCTGGCCGCGCTGCAGGTAGCCGCGTTGCGCCAGCGTGGCGCAGAGCCGGACGACGGTGCTCTTGTTGATGCCGGTCACGACGGCGAGCTCGGACACACCGCGCTCGGCGACCGGCCCCGACAACTCGTCGAGAATGTCGAGCGCCTTTTCCACAGTGCCTGACGTGCGCGTGACCATCCAAACCCCCGCCCATGGCGCTCGCCAGACATCCCGCGACGCCTCATGAGGCCATTCGGTCGCAAGCGCCGACCGATTATTGCCATTTATGAACCATCGCTGTACATATGGCAACCGGGGCCGCGAAGATGCCCCTCGGAATACCCGACATCAACGCGTCCGCCCGGCCGAACAGGTCGCCGCGGCCCAAGCATCGTGAGCTCATCATGGCCCCCCTGACGAAAGCGACGCTGCGCCGGTTGAGGATGCCGCTCATCCGCCCCTATAAGCTCTCCTACAAGACCTTCGAGGAGTTCGAGCCGTTCGTCGTCGAGCTGGAAGACGCCGACGGCCGCCGCGGCTTCGCCGACGGTCACATCTCGCCCGGCTCGTCCAGCGAGACGCGCGAAGGCGGCTGGGCCTTCATCACTGCACGCCTCGGCGAGATCATGGGCCGTGAGCCGGGCGAGGCGTCCGCGCACGTACTCAAGCAGTTCGACGAGAGCAAGGTCGCGGCCACGGCGATCGGCGCCGCCATCGAGGTGCTGGAGGGCAGCCCCTACATCGCCATTCCCGCCGCGGTTGCCGTGCCGCTGCTGACTCCGACCAGCGGTCACACGGCCGCCGAGATCGAGCAGGAGGTCGAGGAACGCCTCGCCGAGGGCTTCCGCACCTTCAAGATCAAGGTCGGCAAGGATGTCGACGCCGACCTCACCCGCGTCGGCCTCTTCCAGAAGGCCGTCGGCAAGCGCGCCACGCTGCGGCTCGATGCCAACCGCGCCTTCTCGCGCGACGACGGCATGCGCTTCGCCCGATCGCTCAAGCCGGAGCAGATCGAGTTGTTCGAGCAGCCGTGCGAGTCGGCCGAATGGGCCGCGAACGCCGACGTCGCCTCCGTCTCGACGGTGCCGGTGATGCTCGACGAGCCGATCTGCACACTGGCCGACATCGACCGCGCCGCGGGCATCAATGGCGTCGGGCTGTGCAAGCTCAAGCTGAAGCGCTTCGGCAGCATGGCACGTCTCCAAGAAGGCCTGGAGCGCGTGCGCGCCGGCGGCATGGAGCCGGTGCTCGGCGACGGCATCGGCAGCGAGATCCAGAATTGGCTCGAGGCCTGCGTGGCACGCACCACGATCCGCAATGCCGGCGAGTTCAACGGCTTCCTGAAGTCGAAGGACACGCTGTTCGTGGAGCCGCTGAAGTTCGAGGCCGGCGCCATCCAGATTCCCGCCGGTTTCAAGCCACGCCTCGATCCGGCGAAGATGGACCGCCTTACCATCGAGAGTGCGGAATTCCGGGCCGACTGAACGCATCCCGACATCACTGAAGCTCTACTGAATCTCTAGGGAGATCCTGCAATGGCGCACGACGAGTTGCTTGCCGAACTCGACAGACGGAGAGCGGCGGCACGGGCCATGGGCGGCGAGCGCAAGCTTGCCGAGCGAAAGAAGCGGGGCCAGCTCAACGCCCTCGAACGCCTCGACGCTCTCGTCGACAAGGACAGCTTCATCGAGGTCGGACTGCTCGGCGCCTCGGGCGTCTTCGAGGCCGACGTTGCCGCGACCCCGCGCGATGGCAAGATGGTCGGCTTCGCGAAAGTCGACGGCCGCGATATCGGCGTGGTCGTCAACGACTTCACGACCAAGGGCGCCTCGACCAGCGCCACGAACTCCAAGAAGATGGGCCACGTGCGCAAGGTATGCACCGAAAAGGGCATGCCGTTCGTGCACGTCGGCGAGTCGACAGGCGCCCGACTGCCCGACGCCATGGGCTCGAAGGGCATGGGAGCGCTTCTCGGCAACGACACGACCCAGTTCAAGCGCACGCGCGAGACGCCGTGGGTCGCTCTTGCACTCGACACCTCCTTCGGCTCCTCGGCCTGGCTCTGCTGCTGCGCCGACTATGCCATCATGAAGAAGGGCTCGATCATGTCGGTATCGAGCCCGCGCCTCGTCTCCATGGCCATCGGCGAGAAGGTCGACCTCGAGGAGCTCGGCGGCTGGCGCCTCCACGCCGAGCAGACCGGCCTCATCGACACCTTCGTCGAGACCGACGAGGAGGCCATGCAGGCGGTCAAGCGCTTCCTCTCCTACATGCCGAGCCACAATGGCGAGCTGCCGCCCGAGGCGCCCGTCAGCGCCGGCTCCGGTGAGGGCCAGGAGCGCATCCTCGACATCCTCCCCGAGAAGCGCTCGCGCGTCTACGACATGCGCAAGATCGTCGAGATCATCGTCGACAAGGGCAGCTATCTCGAGATCAAGCCGCGGTTCGGCCGCTCCGCGACCGTCGGCCTCGCCCGCCTCGGCGGCAAGGCGGTCGGCATCGTCGCCAACAACCCGATCGTCGGCGGCGGAGCACTCTCCGCCGAGGCCTGCCGCAAGATCATCGATTTCACCGTGATGTGCGACAGCTTCAACGTGCCCATCGTGCGCTTCATGGACACGCCCGGCTTCGTCGTCGGCACCGACGCCGAGCGGCGCGGCGCCCCCGGCCACATCATGAACTTCATGAATGCGACCTGCCTCACCACCGTGCCGCAGATGACGGTGATCGTGCGCAAGGCCTACGGCCGCGCCTACGTGGCGATGGGCGGCGGCGAGCACAATGACGAGATGGTCGCCTGGCCGACCGCCGAGGTCTCCTTCATGGACCCCGTCTTCGCGACGAGCATCGTGCACAACAAGCACGCCGGCGACGAAGGCTTCGAGGAGGCGCTCGCCCACATCCAGAAGGATCTGGAGATCTGGGACATGGCGCGCATCTTCTCGGCGCACGACGTGATCAAGCCGCAGGAGACCCGCGCCTACCTCATCCGCATGCTCGACGTGCACCGGCGCCGCCGCTCCGGCGGCATCGGCCAGCACCTCATGCGCACCTGGCCGACCAGCTACTAGGGGATCGACGGCATGACCGCGAAGACACGCGCTCAGGCGCTCATCGCCGAGGCCCGCAAGGCTGGGCGCTCGGCACTCGACGAAGCCGGCGGCAAGGCCTTGCTGTCCGCCTATGGCCTGTCGGTGCCCCGGTCGGTGCTCGCCGCCGACGCAGAGGAAGCCGGCAAGTCCGCGGCCGGCTTGCGCGCACCGTTCGTGGTCAAGGTCGTCTCGCCCGACATCCTGCACAAGTCGGACGTGGGCGGCGTTGCCTTGAACCTCGCTGATGCTGCGGCCGTGACCGCCGCCGTCGAGGCCATGCGCCAGAAGCCCGGCATCGCCGCGGCCCGCCTCGACGGCTGGCTGGTCGAGGAGATGGCGCCCAAGGGCCTGGAGATGGTCGTCGGCGGCTTCCGCGATCCGCAGTTCGGCCCGATGGTGATGGTCGGGCTCGGCGGCATCTTCGTCGAGGTTCTGAAGGACGTCGCCTTCCGGCTCTGCCCGATCTCGCGTCGGGACGCCGAGGCGATGCTGGACGAGTTGAAAGGCCGCGCCATGCTCGACGGTGCGCGCGGACAGGCGGCGGTATCGAAGCAGGCGATCATCGACGCGCTGCTCGAGGTCGGTGGCGCGGACGGTCTTCTTGCGAGTCACGCCGACGACGTCGCCGAGCTCGACATCAACCCGCTCATCGTCTCGGCCGATGGCGCAGTCGCTGCCGATGCCCGCGTGATCCTCGCGGCTGCCGCGGATGCCCCGAGGCCGACGCAGCCGTCGTTGCAGCCGGCGGACGTGCTTGCGCGCTTCAAGCCCCTGTTCGAGCCACGCACCGTGGCCATTCTCGGCGCATCGGCCAAGGATGCCGGCGGCATCGCCAACACCTACATCCGCCGCATGAAGGATTTCGGCTTCAAGGGCGAGCTCTACCCCATTCATCCCTCGGCGCCCGAGATCGAGGGCCTCAAGACCTATCCGAGCCTCGCTGACACGCCCGAGCCGGTCGATTACGCCTACATCGCCATCGGCGCAGCGCGCATTCCCGATCTGCTCGCCGGCGCCAACGGTCGCCTCGCCATGGCCCAGGTGATCTCGTCCGGCTTCAGCGAGGTCGAGGGAGGGCGCGATCTGGAGACCGATCTGGTCGCCAAGGCGCAGGCCGGCGGCTGCCGCGTCATCGGGCCGAACTGCCTCGGCACCTACAGCCCGCGCGGCGGCCTCACCTTCCCGGTCGGCGCCCCGAAAGAGGTCGGCGTCATCGGCGTGGTCGCGCAGTCGGGCGGCCTGTCCACCGACATCATCAAGCGTGGACAGTGGCGTGGCCTGCGCTACTCGGGCCTCGTCACCATCGGCAACGCCGCCGACGTGACCCCGACGGAGCTCGTCGCCTTCTACATGGCCGATCCCAAGACGCGGGCCATCGGTCTCTATCTCGAGGACATCAAGGACGGGCGCGCCTTCTTCGAGCTGATGCGCTCGCCACTCGCCACCAAGCCCGTCGTGATCCTGAAGGGCGGCCGCTCCAGCCAGGGCAAGATCGCCGCCGCCTCGCATACCGGCGCACTGGCCGGCGACGAACGCGGCTGGGATGCCCTCGCCGCACAAACGCCCGTGGTGATGGTGGCGACCATCGACGAGTTCATCAACGCGCTGCTGGCGCTCCAGCACTTCACGCTCCGGCCGGAGCGGCCGACACAGGCCGTGACGCTGTTCGGTAACGGTGGCGGCTCGAGCGTGCTCGGCACGGATGCGTTCGCCGCCGTCGGGCTGGACGTCTCGCCCTACGCGGAGGCTGCACGCGCACCTCTCGAGGCGCTCGGCCTGCCGCCCGGCACGTCCGTCGCCAACCCGATCGACACGCCCGTCCGCACGCTGCAGGAGGAGGAGGGCTGGGTCGCCGGCAAAATCCTCGACATCGTCTACGAGCACGCCAGACCCGATGCCATCGCCATGCACCTCAACATGGCCGCTTTCGTCGGGCGCGGCAGCATCGATCCCATCGATAATCTGTTCAAGGTGATCGAGGCGACGCAGACGAAGCGTCCCGGCGCCGCACACTTCGCCCTCGCGCTGCGCACGGACGGCTCGCCCGAACTCGACGAGAAGCGCCGCCGCTACCGGGAGAAGGCGCGCGAGGTCGGCGTTCCCGTCTACGAGGAGATCCCCGACATGGCCAAGGCACTCGCCGCGGTCGCCCATCTCGAGCGGCGGCTGGCCATGCGCCGCGCCTGAGCAGGCGGGCGACGATAGGCATGGCGCCGCCCGGCGGCCTGCACTAACATCGGCGTCGGGTCGGCCGTCCGCGCCGACCGTCGACCCGTTCTCACGAGCCTCGAGGTGTTGACATGAAGGCGCGCCACAGCGCCCACTGGGGTGCTTTCACGGCCAACGTGAGCGACGGCCGACTGGTCTCGGTCGAGCCCGTGGCGCGCGACGAGAGCCCTTCACCCATCCTCTCCGGCATGGCCGAGGGCGTCTATACCTGCCGCGTCGAGCGCCCGATGGTGCGCAAAGGCTGGCTCGAGAAGGGATGGCGCGCGGGTGGTGCGGGACGCGGCGCGGAGCCCTTCGTGCCGGTGTCCTGGGACACCGCCCTCGACCTCGTCGCCAAGGAGCTCGAGCGCGTCAGGACCACCCACGGCAACACCGCCATTTTCGGCGGCTCCTACGGCTGGTCGTCGGCCGGCCGCTTCCATCACGCCAAGACGCAGCTCCAGCGCTTCCTCAACAGCTACGGCGGTTTCACGGCGCAGCGCCACAGCTATTCTCTGGCGGCCGGGCTCGCCATCCTTCCGCACATCGTCGGCGATCACAAGACGCTGCGCAGCCTGACCTCCTGGGACTCGATCGCGGCCAACACCCGGCTCTTCATCGCCTTCGGCGGCGTCGGCATCAAGAACGCCCAGGTCGAGCCGGGTGGCGCCGGCGAGCATACGGCCGAACCCTGGCTGAAGCGGCTGAGAGGCGCCGGGGTGGAGATCGTCTCGATTACGCCCGTGCGCGAGGATACGCCCGAATTCGTCGGCGCAGAGTGGATCGCACCGCGCCCCAACACCGACGTCGCCATCATGCTCGGCATGGCGCATACGCTCGTCAGCGAAGGGCTGCACGACCAGACCTTCCTCGACCGCTACACCGTCGGCTTCGACCGCTTCCTGCCCTACCTCATGGGTGAGAGCGACGGCGTGGCCAAGACGGCGGACTGGGCCGCAGCGATCAGCGAGCTCGATGCGGAGGTGATCCGCAACCTGGCCCGGCGCGCGGCATCGACCCGCACCATGCTGGCGACCAGCTACTCGCTGCAGCGCGGCGATCACGGCGAGCAGACGTTCTGGATGACGGCGACCCTCGGCGCCATGCTCGGGCAGGTCGGGCTGCCGGGTGGCGGATTCGGCTTCGGCTACGGCTCCATGCACGGCCAGGGCAATCCCGTGCGGCCCTTCGCCGTGCCGAACATGCCGGCCGGCGAGAACCCGACCAGGAGCTTCATCCCCGTCGCACGCATCGCCGACATGCTGCTCGATCCCGGCGGCACCTACACGTTCGACGGTGAAACGCGCACCTATCCCGACACGCGCCTCGTCTACTGGTGCGGCGGCAATCCGTTCCACCATCACCAGGATCTCAACCGCCTGCTGGAGGCCTGGAAGCGGCCGGAGACGATCATCGTCAACGAGCCCTGGTGGACGGCAACCGCCAAGCTCGCCGATATCGTGCTTCCCGCCACGACCACGCTGGAGCGCAACGACATCGGCGCAAGCTCGCGCGACCGCTTCATCCTGGTCATGGAGAAGGCGATCGAGCCGGTCGGCGAGTCGCGCAACGACTTCGAAATTTTCTCCGGCCTTGCCCGACGTCTCGGTTGCGAGGAGGCCTTCACGGAAGGCCGCGGCGAACGCGACTGGCTGCGTCACCTCTACGACGTGGCGCGTCAGGACGCCGCCCGCGTCGGTCTGGAGCTGCCGGGCTTCGACGTCTTCTGGGAGCAGGGCCACGCCGAGACGCCAGCTCCCAACCCGCCGTTCGACGTGCTCGCGGACTACCGGAGCGACCCCGACAAGCACCGCCTGAGGACACCATCGGGCCGCCTCGAGATTTTCTCCGAGCGCATCGCCTCCTTCGGCTACGACGACTGCCCCGGACACCCCGTCTGGCTCGAGCCGCTCGAATGGCTCGGCTCGCCGGCAGCCGCACAGCACCCCCTCCACATGGTCTCCAATCAGCCGGCGACCCGCCTCCACGCTCAGCTCGACCATGCCGGCGTCAGCCGCCGCTCCAAGATCAAGGACCGTGAGCGCGTCACGATTTCGCCTGTAGATGCGGCCAGCCGCGGCATCGTCGACGGCGACATCGTGCGCATCTTCAACGACCGGGGCGCCACGCTGGCCGCTGCCGTCGTCTCCGACGCCGTCCGCCCCGGCGTCATCTGCCTGCCGACGGGCGCCTGGTACGACCCCGCCGAACCCGGCAGGCCCGGCGCCCTCGACAAGCACGGCAATCCGAACCTGCTGACCCCCGACAAGGGCACTTCCAAGCTCGGTCAGGGGCCGATCGCCCACACGGCGCTGGTCGAGGTCGAGCGCTACGATGACGCGCTGCCCAAAGTAACCGCCTTCGACCCGCCGCCGATGGCCGCTGAATAGCCCCGACCACCTGCGCGACGCGCGACGAAGGAAGTGAACATGCACGGCCCGGGCGGCAGGCGAGCGAGCGACGATGGCTCGCGTGATGTGCTCGTGGGCATCGGCTATATGTTCCTCGCCGGCATCGCCAGCTCGCTCATGCATATCGGCGTGCGCACCGTCAGCCCGCACCTGCCGACGGCCCAGATCACCTTCCTGAGGGCCTTCTTCTCCCTCGTCTTCATGCTGCCCTTCATCCTGGCGCAGGGGCGCATCGGCTGGCGCAGCAAGCGGCCCGGACTGCATCTGGCGCGCGGCCTTGTTTCCGTCGTCTCGATCATGGCCTGGTACTACGCGCTCTCGGTGATCCCGCTCGCGGATGCCGCGGCACTGAGCTTCACGACGGCCATCTTCGTCACCATGGGGGCCGCACTTATTTTCGGCGAGCGCGTCGGCATCCGGCGCTGGTCGGCGGTCGCCATCGGCCTCGTCGGCACGATCGTGATCCTGCGGCCCGGCGCCGGCCTCATCTCCTGGGGCGCCATGGCAGCTCTGTTCGGCAACGTGCTCTGGGCAGCATCCCTGCTGATGGTCAAGGAACTGGCGAAGCACGACCCGCCCATCACCATCTCCTTCCTGCAGCCGATGCTCGTCGCGCCGCTCGCCGGCATTGCCGCCGCACCCGTCTGGGTCTGGCCGGAAACCGCGACCTGGCTCATCCTGGTCGCCATGGGCTTCTTCGGAGCGATCGCGAATTTCAGCTACGTCAACGCCATGCGCAAGGCGGACGCCAGCATCACCATGCCCGTCGATTTCATCCGGCTGGTCTGGATGGCCGGCTGGGGGTATGTGTTCTTCAACGAGGTCCCGGTCTCGGCAACCTGGGCCGGCGCCGCCCTGATCATCGGCTCGGCGCTCTACATCACCTGGCGGGAATCCCAACTCGCCCGGACCAGAAGGGCAGGTCCGACCTAGACCGGCCCGCCAGGGCCCGCGTCAATCTGCATGGAGCAAGATAATGAGCGCACCGACCGCGGACGAGCTACTCGAAGGCATCAGGAGCTGGGTCGAGATCGAGAGCCAGACAGCCGATCTCGAGGGCGTCAACCGCATGATGGACAAGGCCGCAGCCGATTTCTCGGCCGCTGGCGGCCGCGTCGAGCGCATCAGCGGAACCCGCGGGATGGGCGACCATCTGCTGATCCGCTCGCCCTGGGGCGGCGACGGCCCGGGTGTGCTCGTGCTCTGCCATCTCGATACCGTGCATCCGCGCGGCACGCTGGCGAA
>JAGRKR010000153.1:10616-14328 GCA_020442225.1 Hyphomicrobiaceae bacterium
ATGAAGGGGGGCGCGTATCTGGCACTCGCCGCCTTCCGGCAGATCGTCGCGGAAGGGCGCACAACACCGCTGCCGCTGCGCTTCCTCTATGTCGCGGACGAGGAGGTGGGCAGCGTCACGTCACGCGCGCACATCGAGAAGTACGGCTTCGCCTCGAAATACGTGCTCGTCACCGAGCCCTGCCGTGACGGTGGCAAGGTCGTGACAGGCCGCAAGGGCACCGCCCGCTTCGACATCGAGGCGCACGGGCGGCCGGCGCACTCCGGCTCGCGGCATCAGGACGGCCGCAGCGCCATTCGCGAGATCGCCCGCCAGATTCTCGACATCGAGGCCATGACCGACTACGAGCGTGGCGTCACGACCAACGTCGGCACCATCGAGGGCGGAACCACCGCCAATACGGTGCCGGCGCACTGCCGCGTGCGCGTCGATGTTAGGATTCAGAAACCCGAGGATGCCGACGTCATGGTCGAGCGCATCCGCACCTTGAAGCCCTACGACAAGGACGTACGCCTTGAGATCCGTGGCCAGCTCAATCGGCCGCCCTACGAGAAAACGCCCGAGATCGACGCGCTTTATCGCCATGCCCGATCGATCGCCCGCCAGGAGCTCGGCATCGAACTCGGGGAGGTCTTTACCGGCGGCGGCAGCGACGGCAACTTCACAGCCGCCAAGGTGGCCACGCTCGACGGCCTCGGCGTCGACGGCGCCGGCGGGCACACACTCGACGAGCATCTGCTCGTCTCGTCGCTCGTGCCGCGCATGACGCTGCAGCGCCGCCTCATGGAAACGCTCGAATAGCCGCTCGGCCGCCGCGAGCGAGCAGCCACGTCACACAACGTCAGGCGGCGGTCACGCCGCCGCCTTCTTGCGCGGCGGCACCTGCGGCACCGCGGTGCCGACCATGCAATCGCGCGTGACGATGGACGCGAGCCTTTCCTGCCCCCAGCGCTCGGCGCCTTTCGGGCGCATCGGCAGCACGAGGTAGCGCAGATCGGCGGTCGAATCGTGCACGCGCACCTCGACGTTCATCGGCAGCTCCAGCCCGAACTCGCGCAGCACGCCGCGCGGATCGCTGACGACACGCGAGCGATAGGCCGTGCTCTTGTACCAGGCCGGCGGGATGCCGAGCAGCATCTTGGGATAGCAGGAGCACAAGGTGCAGACGATGACGTTGTGCACGTCGGCGGTGTTCTCGACCGTCTTGAAGTCGGCGAGCGTGCCGATGTCGATGCCGAGTTCCGCCAGTGCCGCCCGCGTGTCGCGCAGCAAGAGCGCCTTGAAGTCCGGATCGGTCCAGGCCTTCGCCACCACCTTGCCTCCGAGCGCGGGCGTGCGACTGTCCATGAGATCGATCTGGCCGCTTACCTCCTCGTCGGTCAGGATGCCCTTCTCCACGAGCAGCGCCCGAAGCGCCCGCTCCAGGACCTCGTACTCGCTGACCTGGACATCGTCGTCATGATGGTGGTCGTGATGGTCGTGGTCACTCCCATGCGAATGGGTGCCCATGCTTTACACTCCCTATTTCGACGGCTCGAGCCAGTGCTCGAAAATGTCGGCCTCGAGGTGATCGCCCGGCAAGCCGGCATAATGCTCCCACAAGTCTTCCTGCCGGAAGCGGACCTTGTAGAGCCGGAGCATCGGCAGCCCCGGCCGGTGATAGGCGAGCCGCTCGGGATCGCGGAAGCGACCGAGTATCTCACAGACGACGCCCCGCTTGCCTCTGAGATAGATCGGCGTGCGGCAATGCCCGAGGGATGGGCGATCGATGACCCGAACGGCATCGCCGACGCGAAGTGTCTGCGTCGACGCCGTGGCGCTCGCCGCACTCACGGGATCACCTTGAGCGAGACCGCCCGCCCTTCGCGCTCGAGCTCGGTGCGAATGACCGCCATCTTCGCCTCCACCTCGCCAATGGTGACGATCTCCTGCTCGATCAGCAGGTTGCGGATGGCGCGAATCCACTTTTCGTAATACGTGGTGCGGTCGTACTCCTGCTCGGAGTATTCCTCGATCGCGCGACGCAGAGCATCGATCTTGAAAGCGCCGCGCTTCGGACCCGTCAGCAGCATCAGCAGCGCATCGACACGCTTCTCGTGCAGCGACAGCTCGTGCTCGTCGCGATCGATCGGACCGAAGTCGAGACCGCCGACATCATGCACGGCCCTGCCTTTGCCGTCGCGACGCAGCACATTCGCACGTTTCAACTCACCCATGTCTGCCCCTCGCTCTCGCTCAGGACGCACGTGAAGAGGCACGCACGCCGGGATCGCGACCATCTCAAAAGGACGCGAGCCTCGGCGTCAAGGGCACGAGACGTGAAATTTTTCGATCGCTGAGAGCGGTCAGCCCGCGCTTCGCATCTTGAGCATGCGCGTCGGCGTGTAGACGAGCACCGTCTCGCCACGCTGATTGACGACGCTGTTGCGCGTCGTGACGATGCCGCGGCCCGGCTTCGAGGTCGCGCGCGCGGCCGTCACCTCGACGACGACGTGGATGGTATCGCCGGAGATCACCGGACGCTCGACCTTGAGCTCCATGCCGAGGAAGGCGAGGCCGGTGTGCTGCATCGTCGCCTGCATCAGCAGGCCTTCGGCGAACGTGAAGACGAGCGCACCCGGCGCGAGCCGCCCCTTGATCAGCGACTCCTTCGCGAGATAGTCGAGATTGGTGAAGAGCACCTCGGTCATGCCGGTGACGCCGACGAAGGCCGTAATGTCCGCGTCCGTGACAGTGCGGCCGACTGTTCGGAATTTTCGGCCGACGGGACAATCCTCGTAAGCGAGGCCGAGGCCTACGATCTCCAGTCCATCATCTGATTTCGCCACCGGTAGGTCCTCCCGCTCGCAACGCAGCAGCCATCACGTGGCCGACGCACAAAATTCGCGCGCTTCCGATGATGGGCCGTGGCGCCAGCATCGGAAGCGCGCATCACACTCTAGGCGGCGGCCGGCGCGTTCAGGCCCCGCGCGTACTCGGCCGCATAGTCGCCAGCACGCTTGCCGAACACGGAGCCCGACATCAGGCCCGTGCCGCCCGGATAGTTCTCGTAGAACAGGCCGCCGACCAGCTCACCGGCGGCGAAGAGGCCGGGGATCGGCCGGTCGGCCAGATCCTGGACCATGTTGCGCTCGTCGATCTTGAGGCCACCGAAGGTGAAGGTGACGCCCGTCGTCGTCACGTAGGCGACGTACGGCGCCTTGTCGATCGGCAGCGCCCAGTTGCTCTTGGCCGGCGAGATGCCCTTGGTGCCGACGCCGTCGAGGATGGCCGGGTTGTAGTTGCCCGGCTGGCAGGCGGCGTTGTAGGCGTCGATCGTCTTGCGCAGCTTCGCCGGATCGATCTCCAGCCCTTCGGCGAGCTTCTCGATGGTATCGGCTTCGACCTTGGTCACCTGCTTGATGCGATACTCGTCGCGCAGGCGATGCACGGTCTTCTGATCGAAGATCTGCACGGCGGTGCGGTAGGGCTGCGCCATGATGGCCTTGCCGAACTTCACGTAGGTGAGGTTGCGGTAGTCCTCGCCTTCGTCGACGAAGCGCTCACCCTCGAGGTTCACCATGATGCCGAGCGGGTAGGAGTGCTTCTGGAAGTTGTCGAGCACCCAACGGTCTCCGAACGGCGGCGCCGAGATGTCCCAGCCGACCGAGTGGCAGCCCGACCAGTTGCCGAACGGCACGGCGCCGGCCTCGAGCGCCATGCGGATGCCGTC
>JAGRKR010000154.1 GCA_020442225.1 Hyphomicrobiaceae bacterium
GCCGATCTGCACGCCGGCGGCGCCCAGCATGAGGGCTGCGGCGATGCCCCGACCGTCCGCGACCCCGCCGGCCGCGATCACGGGTACTTTCACGGCATCGACGATCTGCGGCACGAGGGCGAACGTGCCGGACTGCCGCGACAGCGCAGCCACGGGGTCCGCGTCGAGGAAGATGCCGCGATGGCCGCCGGCCTCGTAGCCCTGGGCGATGACGGCATCGACGCCGCGGGACTCCAGCGCGCGGGCCTCGGCCGCTGTCGTCGCCGAGGCGAGAATGACGACGCCGCGCTGTTTCAGCCGGTCGATCTGGCCGTCGCTCGGCAGCCCGAAATGGAAACTCGCCACCTTCGGTCCGAGCGCCTCGACGAGTTGGCACATGGCTTCGTCGAAGGGCGCGCGACTGGCGCCCGGCGTCGGTGCGCTCACATCGAGGCCGAGCTCGCGGTAATACCCGGCGAGATGCTGCTTCCAGGCGGCTTCTCTCGCAGGATCCGGCGTCGGCGGGGTATGACAGAAGAAGTTGAGATTGAATGGCCGGTTCGTGCGGGCGCGAATGCGGCCGACCTCCTCGCGCACGGTGTCGGGGCCGATCATGGCGCAGGGCAGCGAGCCGAGGCCGCCGGCGGCGGAGACCTCGGCAGCGAGGGTGAAATCCATGGCGCCCGCCATCGGGGCCTGGATGATAGGGTGCTCGATGTCGAGCAGGTCGAGGAGGCGACGGTCGCTCCACATGGCGAGAACTCCTTTCGCGATCTGCAGGTCGCCGCCGCGCCGACGTTCGCGGCGATCCCGGTCGGGGCCAGGTGCGACCATAAGGAGTTTTCCGCCGGCTTGGAAATGGCAAGGATGAGGGTGCGGGCATTCACTCGCGCACGGGGGAGGAGCGGCGTGGCGGCTGGCGGGGTTGGCGATGGGGGTACGGTGCGGCTCTGGGCCGTGGGCGCGCTGCTTGCCGGGGCGGTCGCGCTCGGCAGCTCGCCCATTCTCGTACGGCTGAGCGAACTCGAGCCGACGGCGACAGCCTTCTGGCGTGTCGCGTTCGCCGTGCCGGTCATGGCGCTGGTGCTCATGTCCCCGCGGTTGGCGGGGCGCCGCAACGAGGGCGGGGAGGCCGCGAAACCGATCTCGGCGCGCGATGGCCTGCTGCTGGTGTGCGCCGGCTTGCTGTTCGCCGTCGATCTGCTCTGCCTGCATTGGTCTCTGCGCTATACGAGCGTCGCCAACGCGACGCTTCTGCTCAATACGGCCCCCGTGTTCGTGGCCCTGCTGTCGTGGCTGGTCTTCGGCGAGCGGCTGAACCGGCTGCTGGTGCTCGGTCTCGCCGTGGCCTTCGCGGGCGTGTCCCTGCTGGTCGGCGGCAATGCGGCGCCATCGGACGGGCGGTTTCTCGGCGATGCACTCGGCCTGATGGCGGGCGCGGGCTACGGCGGCTATCTCGTCATCGTCTCGCGCGTGCGTCGCCGGCTCGCCACGGGTCTCGTCATCATGGTGTCGGCTGCGTTCTGCGCTCTCGCTCTGCTGCCGGCTGCGGCAGCGATGGGCGAGTCGATCCTGGCACGGACTGCCACGGGATGGGCCGTCCTCGTGGGGCTCGGCGTTGTGACGCACGCGGGCGGGCAGGGGCTCGTCACGTACGCGTTCCGGCATCTGCCGGCGTCCTCGACCTCGGCCACGCTGCTGCTGCAGCCGGTGACGGCGGCGCTGGCGGCCTGGCTGCTGTTCGCCGAGGGGCTGGCGCCGCTGCAACTCGCGGGCGGCTTGGCCGTGCTGCTCGGCGTTCTCGTCTGTCATCGGGCGCGTTGAGGCGGTCCGTCCACGGCTCTCGGCCGGGTCTTGTCGCGACGGCGATCGTCACCAGCTAGAATGGTGGAAAAGTCCCCGATTGCGGATCACAGGCACGCCATGACGCCAACGACCCCGAAGGCAACCGGCTGCTACGAGCGCTGGATCGTGCCGCCGCTCGTCGGCCTGGTGTGCGGTCTGCCCATCATCACGGCGCAGCGCCGGCGCGTAGTACCGGAGGCGGAAGGCGTGGTGCTCGAGATCGGCATCGGCAGCGGCCTCAACCTGCGCCACTACGACCCGGGCAGGGTCAGGCGCGTGATCGGCGTCGATCCCAATCCCGGCATGCTGGCGTTCGGCGAGGCAAAGCGGCGCAAGGTGCCGTTCGAGGTGGAGCTGTTGCAGCAATCGGCGGAGAGCATCACGCTCGACGCCGGCATCGCCGATACGGCCGTCGTCACCTATACGCTCTGCTCGGTGCCGCAGGTGCAGGCGGCGCTCGGCGAGGTCCGGCGCATCCTGAAGCCCGGCGGTCGCGTCCTCGTCTGCGAGCACGGCCGCTCGCGGACGGCCTGGAAGGCGCGCTGGCAGGACCGTCTCAACCCGGCCTGGCGGACGCTCGCCGGCGGCTGCAACATCAATCGCGACGTCGAACGCCTGCTGCTCGACACCGGCTTCGCCATCGAGCGGCTGGAGACCTATCCCCTGCGCTTCGTGCCGGAGATCGTCGGTTTCCATTACGTCGGCAGCGCGCGCCCCCGCTGAGATTGCGTGGCTCCCCCGGCGGTGGTTTGATCGCCCGGACCGGCATGATCGGCTGCCGGCGAGCAGGAGAGCCCGCCATGACCTTCGACGAGAGCCGCTACAAGGCGCTGAAGTTCGCGCGGCCGGAGCCCGGCATCCTCGAGATCATCCTCTCGGCGCCCGGCCGGCTCAATGCGCTCGACGCCGACGGCCACCGCGAGATCGCCGAGGTCTGGCGCGATATCGATCGCGCCTCCGACGTGCGCGTGGCGCTATTGCGCGGCGATGGCGGCGTCTTCTCGGCAGGGGGCGATCTGGCGTTGTTGGAGGAGATGACGGCCGACTGGCAGACGCTGGCGCGCGTGTGGAAGGAGGCGAGCGACATCGTCTACGGTGTGATCAACTGCTCGAAGCCCGTGGTGGCGGCCATCCAGGGGCCGGCGGTCGGCGCCGGGCTGGCGGCTGCCCTCGTCGCCGACATCACGGTGGCGGGAAAGCGCGCCCGCCTGATCGACGGCCACACACGGCTCGGCGTGGCGCCGGGCGACCATGCGGCGATCATCTGGCCGCTGCTCTGCGGCATGGCCAAGGCCAAGTACTACCTGATGCTGTGTGATCCGCTGACGGGCGAGGAGGCCGAGCGCATCGGCCTCGTGTCGATGGCGGTGGACGACGCCAAGGTCGTGGAGACGGCGCTCGGTATCGCCAAGCGCCTGGCCGGCGGCCCGCCCGCGGCGCTCGCCTTCACCAAGCACGTGCTCAACAACTGGCTCAGGCTGGCCGGGCCGACCTTCGACACGTCTTTGGCGCTGGAGTTCCTGGGCTTTGCCGGGCCGGAAGCGAAGGAGGGCATCGCCGCCCTCAAGGAGAAGCGGCGGCCGGCGTTCGATCCGAAGGCGCCGTTCTGAGGCCTTCGGCATGCCGCGGACGTGGCGGGCGGGCGTCGCGCGCCCGCGTCAGCCGCCGATGCGGGAGAAGTCGGCCACGGTCCTGGTGGCGTCGCGGATGGCGGAGAGCAGCCGCAGCCGGTTCTGGCGCAGCGCGGCATCGGGGGCGTTGACCGTCACCTTGTCGAAGAAGGCGTCGACCGGCGGACGCAGCTCGGCGAGCGCGCGCATGGCGCCTTCGAAATTCTCGACGGCGATGGCCGCCTCGGCATCGGCGGTGACCTTGGCGATGGCCGCGGCGAGCGCTTTTTCCTCGGCCTCGGCGAGCAGACCGGGATCGGCGGCACCGGCGTAGCTCGTGGCGTCCTTCTTCTCCTCGATGCGCAGGATGTTGGCGGCGCGCTTGACGCCGGCCAGCAGGCTGGCGCCGTCCTCGGTCTCGAGGAAGCGGCCGAGCGCCTCGACGCGCTTGACGATGAGCGCGAGGTCGTCCTGGCCCGGCAGCGCGAACACCGCGTCGATCAGGTCGTGCCGCGCGCCCTCTTCGCGCAGGTGCACCTTGAGCCGGTCGGCGAAGAAGGC
>JAGRKR010000155.1:0-236 GCA_020442225.1 Hyphomicrobiaceae bacterium
AGGAGATCTGTGGTAATGCTGCTTGCAGCGTCCACCAATGGAAGAACTCGGTCTTCGACACTCGAAGCGTCGTCTGTCATTTGGCGGATAGCCTTAATGACAAGACCACGGGCAACCCCAGCCGCTTCCAATCGCTCGGCTGCGGCTACGTCGCCCCGAATTCGCTCAAACTCAGGGCGAAGTAGAAATTGGACCAAGTGCCTTGGCACCCGTTCCATCAAAGGCAGTCTGAGATC
>JAGRKR010000155.1:259-6053 GCA_020442225.1 Hyphomicrobiaceae bacterium
TTCTCCAGCACGATGCGGATGACGCCGAGGGCGGCGCGGCGGAGCTGATAAGGGTCGCCGGAGCCGGTCGGCTTCTCGCCGATGGCCCAGAAGCCCACGAGCGTGTCGAGCTTGTCGGCGAGCGCCACGGCAATGGAGACGGGCTCCCTCGGCACGCTGTCGCCGGCGCCCCTGGGCTTGTAGTGCTCCTCGATCGCCTGGGCGATCTTCGGGTCGATGTTCTCGGCCTCGGCGTAGTAGCGGCCCATGAGCCCCTGCAACTCCGGGAACTCGCCGACCATGCCGGATACGAGATCGGCCTTCGCGAGCTGTGCGGCGCGGCCGGCCAGATCCGGCTCTGCGTCGACGGCGCCGGCGATCTGGCGGGCAAGCTCGGTGATGCGCTCCATGCGGTCCCACTGGGTGCCGAGCTTCTCGTGGAAGGTGATGGACTTCAACTCGAAGTGCATCGGCTCGAGCTTGCGGGCGAGATCCTGCTCCCAGAAGAACTTGGCGTCCGAGAGCCGGGCGCGGATGACCTTCTCGTTGCCCGCGACGATCGCCTTGCCGCCGTCCTCCGGCGCGAGATTGGACACGAGCAGGAAGCGGTTGGCGAGCTTGCCGGACTTCGGCACTTTGAGCGAGAAGCACTTCTGGTGCGTGCGCATGGCCGTGGTCAGCACCTCGGCCGGCACGCTCAGGAACTCCTGGTCGAAATGGCCCATGAGCACGGTCGGCCACTCGGTGAGGCCTGCGTTCTCGTAGAGCAGGCCAGGGTCCTCGACGAGGGCGAGCTTGTGCTTGCGGGCGAGGGCGTGCGCCTGCTCCGCGATGATGTGCGCGCGCTCGGCCGGGTCGAGCAGAACCTTGCGCGTCTTGAGCTTGCGGCGGTAGTCCGCGAAACCCTTGGCCGTGATCGTGCCCTTGGACAGGAAGCGGTGGCCGCGCGTGGTGTCGCCGCTGGAGATACCGTCGATGGCGAAAGGCACCACCTTGCCGTCGAGCAGGCAGAGGATGGAATGCAGCGGCCGCACCCAGGTGAGCGCGCCGGCGCCCCACCGCATCGATTTGGGCCAGGGAAAGCGGCGCACGACGTCGGGCACGACCTCGGCCAGGATGGCGGCGGCCGGCCGGCCGGGGCGCTCGATGCGCGCCACGTAGTAGTCGCCCTTCTTGGGGTCCGAGACCACCACGGCCTCTCCGATGGAGGCCAGGCCCGAGGCCTTGAGGAATCCGGCGACGGCGGCTTCCGGTGCGCCGACGCGTGGCCCCTTGCGCTCGTCGGAGACGGCGGGAGAGGCGGGCGGCACGTCCTTCACGACCAGCGTCAGGCGCCGCGGCGTGGCGTAGCTCTCGGCCGCGCCGGTCGCGAGGCCGGCTGTCTCCAGCCCCTTGAGAACGAGGCGCTGCAGGTCCTCGGCGGCGCGCGCCTGCATGCGTGCCGGGATTTCCTCGGAGAAGAGCTCGAGCAGGAGTTCAGGCATCGGGCCAAGCCAAGTCTGGAGGTGGGCGCCCTGGTCTCGCGACCGGGGCCGGACCCCTCTCATACCCGGCATTCACCCGGAAGCGAAGAGCCTAATCGCCGATCCGGGTGACGCAGGTCGGCTCAGCCGACGATCTCGAAGCCGGCGAAGTTGAGGCCGATTTCCAGGGCGGCGTTCTCGGTGCTGTCGGAGCCATGCACGGAGTTGCGCTCGATGTTCTCGGCGAATTCCTTGCGGATGGTGCCGGCGTCGGCCTTCGAGGGGTCGGTCGCACCCATGAGATCGCGATAGGCCTTGACGGCGTTCTCGCCCTCCAGGACCTGCACGACGATGGGCCCGGAGGTCATGAACGAGACGAGCTCGCCGTAGAAGGGCCGCGCCTTGTGGACCTCGTAGAACTTCTCGGCCTGCGCCTTGGACCAGCGCACGCGCTTCTGCGCGATGATCTTCAGGCCGGAGGCCTCGATCTTGGCGTTGATGGCGCCGGTCAGGTTGCGCTGTGTCGCGTCGGGCTTGATGATGGAGAAGGTGCGCTCGATGGCCATGGACGTGTCTTTCCGTAAGAGGTGGATGGGCTCGGGCCGGGTTATAGCCGCGCCGGATGCGACCAGCAAGGAACGGTTCCAGGGGAGAGGTCCATGAAAGCGATCGAGTACGACGAGGCGTCGGCGGAAGTGAAGGCGGTCTTCGACGACATCAAGGCGGCGCGCGGCGTGCCCGACGTCAACAACTTCTGGAAATACCTCGCCAATGAGCCGCGCATGCTGCGCCACACCTGGGAGAGCCTGAAGGAGGTGATGGGCAAGGGCGCGCTCGATCCGATGGTCAAGGAGCTGATCTACGTCGCCGTCTCCATCACGAACAACTGCGAGTACTGCATGGCGAGCCATGGCGCCGCGGCCCGGGCCAAGGGCGCGAGCGAGGCCATGATGAACGAGCTCTTCGCGGTCGTGGCGCTGGCCAACATGACGAACCGGCTGGCCAATGCCTACCGCATCCCTGTCGATCCCCAGTTCCGGGAGCCACGCTGACGGAGTAAGCTCCGGTCGATCGCGGCCACCGTGGCGCACGAGACGGCAGAAAACGACAGGGAAGAGACGTATGGGCAAGAAGCGAATTGCAATCGTCGGAGCGGGCGCCGTCGGCGCACACGTGGGCGGCTACCTCACCCGCAACGGCAAAGACGTGACACTGATCGATCCGTGGCCGGAGCACGTCGAGGTCATGCGCACGCGCGGCCTGACCCTCACCGGCCTGACGCCGCCGGAGTGCTTCACCGTCAACTGCCGGGCCATCCACGTAACCGAGCTGCAGGCGGCGACCCGTAAGGGTCTGTTCGACATCGCGTTCGTCTCGACCAAGTCCTACGACACGATCTGGGCCACGGCCATGATCAAGGAGTACCTGGCCCCCAACGCCTTCGTCGTCTCGCTGCAGAACGCCATCAACGAGGAGCGTATCGCCGGCGTCGTCGGCTGGGGCAAGACGGTCGGCTGCATCGCCAGCACCATTTCGGTCGAGCTGCGCGAGGCGGGCCACGTCTATCGCAACGTGCAGCTCGGCGGCGCGCGCCACACGGTGTTCCGCGTGGGTGAGGTGCACGGGCGCAAGACGCCGCGCGTGGAAGAGGTCGCGGCGATGCTCGCCTGCGTCGACAGCGTCAAGGTTACCGACAACCTGTGGGGCGAGCGCTGGACCAAGCTCGGCGTCAACTGCATGCGCAATCCCGTCTCGGCAGCGACGGGGCGCGGCGGCAACGCCAACGATCGCGATCCCGTGACGCGCCGGCTCGCCATCCGTCTCGCGGGCGAGGCGGTCCGCATCGGCAAGGCGCACGGCTACCAGCTCGAGAAGATGTACGGCATGGAGCCCGAACTGCTCATGGCGGCGGAAGGTGGCGACAAGAGCGCCATGGAGACCTGCGAGTCCATCATGCTCGAGGCGACCAAGTTCCGTAACGACGAGCAGCGTCCATCGATGGGCCAGGACATCCTTAAGGGCCGGCGCACCGAGATCGACTATCTCAACGGCATGGTCGTTGCGAAAGCTGCCGAACTCGGACTCAAGGTGCCCGCGAACGAGGGCATCGCTGCGGTGGTTCGTCGTGTCGAGCGGGGCGAGGTTGCGCCGAGTCCAGAGCTCGTTTCAGGCATCTGAGAGGCCGCGTGAACGGCAGCGTCTCGGCACGAATGGCACACCGCGTTGTCGAGACGCCACTTGACAGCGCGGGGGTGCGAGCCCATACGATAAGCGGTATGGTTGCTCGTGCCTGCGCGCCAAGATGACCCTGTGGTTCACGTTTCCTGGGGATCGGATTTGCAGGTGAGCGAGCACGTGCATGGCCATTGCTCGCGCTGGCGCAAGGCGAAACTGGCCAAAGGATGCTTGCAGATCTCGTGGGGAGCCAATCTCGCGACGCCTGCGCAGCGCCCGGACTGAAAGGCTTCTAGACCTCGTGGCGACGTTCTTGTTTGTTGCTCTCGGCGCCGCCGAGTACGGGCCTTGCACATGTGCTGCCAAGCAATCGGCACGCCATGGAACGGCGTATGTCCAAGCGCCTTCGTTTATCCCAGATCATTCATCGAGCATCGCAGTCTCGAGACGCGCGCAGAGCGATACCGCCGCGCGCATGGGCGTCCGCACGGCGGGCCCGACGGTTTACCAGTTTCCAGAGGAGAATTCAGCCCGTTCGCTCGCGTAGCGACGAGGCCATCAGGCAGCCTGGCACACAGGCTCGATCAGAGGGCGTAATGCGGGCCCTCCTGGTCATCCATACCCACCCCCCGCATAGGAGACGACTGACTATGGCTACCGGAACGGTCAAGTGGTTCAACGCCCAGAAGGGCTATGGCTTCATCCAGCCCGACGAGGGCGGCAAGGATGTGTTCGTTCACATCAGCGCTGTCGAGCGCTCCGGCATGTCCAATCCTCGTGACGGCCAGAAAGTGACGTACGACCTCGAGAAGGATCGTCAGGGCCGCCTGTCGGCGACGAACCTCAAGGCGATCTAACGCCAGAAGACGACGAAGGTGCGCCCATCGCTGCCGATGCGGGGTGGGCGCACCTTCACTTCGTCACGCCTTTCCCGGTCGTGGCGCCCACTCCGTCTGCTCGTCGGGATCGCGATCTGCCTCGACAGATGCGCGTCGACAATTGACGACGTGGCGATTCCGCGGAACGATAACGCGCTACCCGCGCCGTTCCCAACCCTGCTTCCGGATCGCTGCAGATGCCGCGCTTTTCCCTCGCCGCCCTCGCGCGCCATGCCCGTACCGGGCATCAGGACTGGACTCCCCATTGGCGCAAGGCCGAGCTGAAATCGTCCTATGACGTGATCGTCGTCGGCGGTGGCGGCCATGGGCTGGCGACGGCCTATTATCTCGCCAAGGAGCATGGCATCACCAACGTCGCTGTGCTCGAGAAGGGCTGGATCGGCGGAGGCAACGCGGGGCGTAACACGACGATCGTTCGCTCCAACTACCTTTGGGATGAGAGCGCCTTCCTGTACGAGAAGTCGTTGCAGCTCTTCGAGCGCCTGTCCCAGGACCTCAATTTCAACGTCATGCTGTCGCAGCGCGGCGTGCTCAACCTGGCGCACAACCTCGGTGATGTCCGCGAGGCGCGTCGACGCGTCTACGCCAACCGGTTGAACGGCGTCGATGCGGAGTGGCTGACCACGTCCGAGGTCAAGGCCTTCTGCCCCATCGTCAACGACAGTGCGTCGCTGCGCTATCCGATCATGGGCGCCACGCTGCAGAGGCGCGGTGGCGTCGCCCGTCACGATGCCGTGGCCTGGGGACTGGCGCGCGCCGCCGACCAGCGCGGTGTCGATATCGTCGAGGGCTGCGAGGTCACGGGGTTCCACATCGAGGGCGGCAAGGTCGTCGGCCTTGAGACCTCACGCGGGCCGGTCAGGGCGGGCAAGGTCGCCATCGTCGTCGCCGGACACTCGAGCGTGCTGGCCGGCATGGCCGGCTTCCGCCTGCCGATCGAGAGCCATCCGCTGCAAGCGCTCGTGTCGGAGCCGATCAAGCCGATCCTGCCGTGCGTCGTGATGTCGAACGCGGTGCACGTCTACGTGAGCCAGTCGGACAAGGGCGAGCTGGTGATCGGCGCCGGCATCGACTCCTACACCTCCTATGCGCAGCGCGGCAGCTTCCACGTGATCGAGGGGCAGATGGGGGCGCTGGTCGAGCTGTTCCCGATCTTCTCACGCCTCAGGATGATGCGGACCTGGGGCGGCATCGTCGACACCTGTCCCGATGCCTCACCGATCATCGGCCGGACGCCGGTCGAGAACCTCTACATCAATTGCGGCTGGGGCACGGGCG
>JAGRKR010000156.1 GCA_020442225.1 Hyphomicrobiaceae bacterium
CGAGGCCTCGAAGAACAGATTGATGAGGGTTCGCCCGCGCAACACGTCGCGCTTCTTGATGATCTGGCGGTTGGCGTCCGCAGCCTTGTCGGCGAGATCGAGCAGATCATTGATCTGTGCCGCCGTCAGACCTTCACAGGTCAACAGGTGGCGCGGGAAGTTCTGACCGAGGGGGAGGGCGCGCGTGCTCATTAAAGCCGCTTCTATATTGCGAGTCCGGGGGGTCGGCAAGCGTGCTCAGCGTCCGATGCTGTGGCGAAGTGGCACCATCATCGCCTTGCGCGCCCCTGCCGTCAGTCGATGCGGCCCATGTTTTCCCTGCGGACGGGGATCTCCATGAGATCCTCGCCCCAGATGATGTCGCCGGAGAAGATGGCTGCCATCTCCTTGATAATACGCTCGCGCAGGCCCGGATGGTCGATCTGATGCGTGATGTGCGTCAGGACCACGGCGCCGACCCCGGCTTCGGCTGCAACCTTGGCGGTATCGAGATGGTTGCCGCAGGCCTTGCGGTAGGCGGCGGTCGGCTCGGTGCCCGTATAGAAATGGTTCATGTGGATAAGTACGTCGACGCCCGCGGCCAGCGAGACGATACCCGGGCAGACGCCGCCGCTGTCGCCGGTGTAGCAGAGCGAGGCGTCGGGCGTATCGATGCGGTAGGCGAGGCATTTCAGATAGGGCTCGAAGTGCCAGCCTTCGCCGACGGTCACTTTCCAGCCCTTGCCCTCTATGACGTCGCCGGGCTCGACCTCCTTGACGCGCGGCCGCGGCGGTGCGCGCTCGCCGATGCCGCCGCGGGCCTGGTAGATGTCCAGGCTGCACTGGTGCTTGGTGCGCGCCGCGATATCCGGGCCGTAGACGCCGTCGGGTGCGAACAGCAGGGAGGTCATGCGCGCAAGTGGCGGTGGCCCGTAGACCGGCAGGTCGGCAATCTTGCCGGCGCCCTGGTCCCACCGCGTCAGCACGAGGCGGCCATAGTCCATGCAATGGTCATAATGCAGGTGTGTCAGGAAGCAATGCGTGACATCGACGGCCTTGCGACCCGTCTCGAGCAGGCGGTGGTGGGCGCCCGGTCCGTGATCGATGACGATGACGTCGTCGCCGATCTCCACGAGATAGCCCGAGCTCATCCGCTTCAAAGACGGGGCAGGCGTGCCGGTGCCGAGCAGTGTCAACTTCATGGGGCCTCCTCAAGGCGTGAGCGGTGCGGGCGTCGCGGACAGGGTGCGTCGCAGGTGCACCATTGATAGCATGACGGCAAAGATCGAGCAGGAGGACCCGAGCATGGTCGCCAACCGCTTCGAGACCCACGAGGTGCTCAATCAGAGCCCAGCCTTCGAGGACGTCAACCTGTTTGTGCTCGATCGCCCCCTGCAGGAGGCAGTGAAGCGCGAGGCGCCGAGCCAGTCCGCCGATCCCCTGGTCGCTTTCGGGGCCGCCTGTGGCAGCGCCGAGGCGTTCGCGCGCGGCCGGCTGGCGAATGCCTACCCGCCGCGCCTTGCGACCTTCGATCGCAAAGGACACCGCCTGGACGTCGTCGAGTATCACCCGGCCTATCACGAGTGCATGGCCATGAGCGTGGCGGCTGGCTTGCATTGCAGCGCCTGGGATCACCTGCGCAAGCCGTCGGGAACGGCGATCGCGGGGGCGAATGTGGTGCGCGCGGCGCGGCTCTATCTCGCTGCGCAGATGGAGCCGGGCCACTGCTGTCCGCTCACCATGACCAATGCCGCCGTGCCGACGCTCATGCTCGCGCCCGAGCTTGCGGAGCGCTGGCTGCCGCTGATCCTCTCTCGCGACTACGATCCGAGCTTCCGTCCGCCCGAGCTCAAGCGCTCCCTCACCATCGGCATGGGCATGACGGAGAAGCAGGGCGGCACCGACGTCCGGGCCAACGCCACGACGGCGCGACCCGTCGATGGCGGCAAGGCCTCCGGCGAGCATCTGCTCGTCGGCCACAAATGGTTCATGTCCGCACCCATGTCGGACGCCTTCCTGATGCTGGCGCAGGCGCCCGGCGGGCTCTCGTGCTTCCTCGTGCCGCGCTTCCTGCCCGGTGGCGGCGCCAACGGCCTGCGCTTCCAGCGCCTGAAGGACAAGCTCGGCAATCGCTCCAACGCCTCATCCGAGGTCGAGCTTGCCGACGCGCACGGCTGGCTGGTCGGCGAGGAAGGCCGCGGCGTCAATGCCATCATCGAGATGGTGACGGCGACACGCCTCGACTGCGCCATATCGTCTGCCGGCCTGATGCGGCTGGCGCTGGCGGAGGCGGTGCATCACGCCCGCCACCGCACCGTTTTCCAGAAGCGGCTGGTCGACCAGCCGCTGATGCTCCAGGTCCTGGCCGATCTGGCGCTGGACGTCGAGGCCGCGACCGCGCTGGCGTTCCGGCTGGCGCGCGCCTTCGACGGCGGCGGCGATCCCACGCAGCAGGCCTGGCGCCGGCTGATGACGCCGATCACGAAATACTGGGTGTGCAAGATCGCTCCGGCGCTCATCTACGAGGCGATGGAGTGCCTGGGCGGCAACGGCTACGTCGAGGAGAGCATCTTGCCGCGTCTCTACCGTGAGGCGCCGGTCAATGCCATCTGGGAGGGCTCGGGCAACGTCATGTGCCTGGATGTGCTGCGTGTCCTGCAGCGGGAGCCAGAGGTCGCCGAGTTGATCGTCAACGAATTGCAGACGACGAGCGAGGGCGAGCCGATCCTCGAGGCCCATCTCGAGCGAGTGCTCGCCATACTGCACGAGCCGCGCCTCATCGACATCCGTGCGCGGGCGCTCGTCGAGGGCCTGGCGCTGGCGGCGGCGGGCGCGCTGCTGCGTGCGCATGCTCCTGCGGCCGTCGCCGACGCCTTTCTTGCGACGCGCTTGTCGGGCGCATTCCGCCAGACCTATGGCCAGGGGCTCGACCGTGGCGATCCCGAGGCCGTGCTCGCGCGCGTCCTGCCGTGATGCCGACGCCCGCTCGACAGGCGAGCGGGCGTCGTGCGACGGCGTCGAGCTAGTCTTCCAGGCCCGGCTCGAGATCGTCGTCGGGGCGGGCGACGCGAGCCTCCATGTCCGTGATCACGCGCTGGAGCATGGTCAGGAACGCCTGGCGATCGTGCGCCGAGAGAGCCTCGACGATTTCGGCATCCACGCTGTTCGCCGTTACCTCTGACTGAGCGAGAACAGATTTTCCGCTCTCGGTGAGCCGAACAGCATAACGCCTGGCGTCGGTCCGGGTGCGTTTGCGCTGCAAATAGCCGCGTTGAACGAGCCGGCGCACAATATCGGCGAGCGTCGAACGATCGATACCCGTAATACGCACGATATCCGTTTGGCTCAGATCGTCTTCCGTCGCGCAAGTTGCGAGAACGGCAAATTGACGTGGAGTAAGGTCCTTTTCCGCTACTTTAGAGGCGAACAGAAGTTCGGCGCACTGGCCGGCTCGATGCAGCAAGTGCAGTGGTGATGCGCTCAGGCGACCGCGCGGGGCGTCCTGCTTCATTATGCAGTCTCCGAATGTTCGGTGTTGCTGGTGAGGCGATCGCATTCGCGTCTGCGCGCTCGTGTGCGCCTCTGTCAAAATTAGTCCTAGTGCGTTTTCACGCTCGCGATCTTGACATTGAGTTACAATTAATTGACCGATCCAACGTAGTGGTCGATGAAGTGCTCTCGGATCGACCGTTCTCGGGACTTTTCGCAGCCGCCCGTTCGGAATTGAACGGACTCTCGGTTGGCGGTATTCGGAGTGGTCGAACCGCAGAACCGCAGACAGAACTCATGTTCGGGGTGAGTCACGGTCATGGTCGAGGAAGCGCACACGGTCCCGGCAAGCATCTTCGAGGGCGTCGCGAGCTATGTCGCCGCCAAGGGCTTCTCGTTCGGCGACATCGCCGCCGAGGTGGGCTTGCCCTCGGACGTCCTCAAGCAGCCTGACGCGCGCGTCTCGATGGACACCGTCGCGGCGTTCTTCGATCGCGCCGCCATAGTCCTCGGCGAGCCCGATCTCGGACTGCGCCTGGCGGAGATCTATCCTCCGGGGGCCTCGGGTGTGGTTGGGCAGCTCGTGTTGCACGCCCCGACCGTGCGTGACGCGCTGTATTGCATCGAGCGCTACACGACGCTGCTTCTCGAAGGCGTTGAGGTTTCGTTCACCGAGGAGGGCGGCACTGGCCTGCTGGTCTGGCGCTATCCACCGAGCTACGGCTCGCGACTCCAGCTTTCCCTGTTCCTCGTCGGCAGCGCGGCCCTGCGCCTGCGTGGACTGGCCGGTCCGTCCTGGGTGCCGTTGCGGGTCGAGCTCGAGCATCGCGACCTCGACGAAACGAGCCTGCTTTTGCGACTGGTCGGGCCGCGCGTGCGCTTCAACTGCGCGCGCAACGCCATGGTCATCGATGGAGCGACGCTGAACAAGGTCAATTCCAGCTCGAATCTGCGGCTCTACACGCTAATGCGCGAGCTCGCCGAACGGCTCCTGAGCGAGCAGCAGGCGTCGACCGACATCGTCCAGCGGATCTCGAGCGAGATCGAGGTGCGGCTGCCCGGCGGCGCCTTCGATCTCGAGTCCATCGCCAAAGCCATGGGCTTGACGCAGCGCTCGGTGCGCACGCGCCTGGCGACGTCCGAGACGTCCTTCAGCACGATCCTGGATCAGACGCGCCAGCGCCTCGCCACGCAGTATCTGATCGACACCGACCTGCCGCTCAGCACGGTCTCGCACCTCCTCGGCTTTTCCGAGCTCAGCGCCTTCACACGGGCCGCGCGTCGCTGGTATGGCGAGGCGCCGCGCAGCTATCGCCAGAAGGCGCGCGCCAGCCACCGCTAGCGTCCGCTGTGCGCCGTGCTCGAAGCCACTGGGCTGCCTCACCGGGAGCCGCCGGCCTCACGTTTCCTCCCTGGGGGGCGCGAGGTGCGCGAGGCGATCGAGCGCGCCCTGGAGGATCAACGTGGCGGCGACACGATCCACCACTTCGGCGCGGCGCTTACGGCTCTGGTCGGCCTCGATGAGCAGGCGCTCGGCGGCGGCCGTGGTCAGCCGCTCGTCCCAGAGCAGGATCGGCAACGGCAGGATGCGCACGAGATTGCGGGCGAAGGCGCGGGACGACTGGGCGCGTGGCCCTTCGCTGCCGTCGAGGTTGATCGGCAGGCCGACGACGACGCCGGTCAGCGCGTGTTGCTCGGCCAGCGCCACCAGATAGGCGGCTTCCTGGCGGAACTTGCTGCGCTTCATCGTCTCGAAGCCCGTGGCGATCGTGCGCGTGACGTCGGAGAGGGCGAGGCCGATCGTCTTCGTGCCGACGTCGAGACCGATCAGGCGCCGCGACGGCGCGAGCGCGCTGGCGAAGAGCGCGGCATCGGTCGTGACGGGCGGCTCGGCGGGGGCGTCTTGGCTGGGCTGCGTCACAGGCTCACGAGACCATTGTTGCATCGGATTGACCGCTTATACTTGGCCAAGAGCCATCTGACACCAACTCAAGCGAGAGAGCCCGTCAATGAAGATCACGTGGTATGGCCATTCCTGCTTCCGCATCGAGACCGGCGGCAGCGTCGTCCTCATCGATCCCTTTCTGAAGGGCAACCCGACGTTCGAGAAGTCGGGCGTGGCCTGGGACGAGGCGACCCGCGGCGTGACGCACGTGGCGCTGACGCACGGGCACGACGACCACGTCGGCGATGCCGGCGAGATCTGCAAGCTCCGCGGCGCCCAGTTGTTCGCGACTTACGAGCTCGCCTTGCACGTGGCCGGCAAGGGCGCCGAGAAGCTTCAGCCGATGAACACGGGGGGCACGGTCTCGGACGGTGACTTCGATCTCTCCCTGGTCAACGCGCTGCACTCCTCCTCGACCACCGTCGACGGTGCTGCGCGCTACCTCGGCAATCCCAACGGAATCGTGATCAAGAGCCGGGAAGGGCGCACCGTCTATCACATGGGCGATACCGACATGTTCGGCGGCATGGCGCTGATCAACGAGTTCCACAAGCCCGATATCGGCATCGTGCCGGTCGGCGATCGCTTCACGATGGGGGCGCGCTCGGCGGCCTTCACGTGCAAGAAGTTCTTCGCGTTCAAGACGATTTTTCCCTGCCACTACGGCACCTTCCCCGTGCTCGACCAGACGGCCGAGGCGTTCGTGGCGGAGATGAAGGGCCAGAACGTCGTCGTGCCCAAGGCAGGCGAGACCGTCACGGTCTGACGCCGGCTCACGAGGCGGGGCTCGCTGTCAACGCCGGAGGGAGGCTCGCTTCCCCCGGCGCTATGCCGCAGCTTCGCCGCTTTGGGACCAGAGTATCTTCCGGCGCCCTCGAGCGTCAGGAGATGCATGATGGAAGCTGTCCGCTCGCCGGGGAGCTTCGCTCCCGGTCGTGAGCACACGCTGGTCCTGGTCGGTTTCACGGCCATGACTTTCGTGAGCGCTTTCCTTTTGTTTGCCGTCCAGCCGATGTTCACCAAGATGGTGCTGCCCCGTCTCGGTGGCGCGCCGTCCGTGTGGGCGGTGGCGATGTGCTTCTTCCAGGCCGCCCTGCTCGCCGGCTATTGCTATGCCCACCTGCTCAATCGCTGGCTGGCGCCGCGCAATGCTCTGGTGGTGCATATTCTGGTCTGCCTGTCGGCCTTCCTGGTCCTGCCCTTCGCCATTCCGGCCGGGTGGACGGAGCCGCCTTCGGGCAGCGCCTACGTCTGGCAGCTTCAGCTTTTCACCATTGCCGTCGGCCTGCCGTTCTTTGCCGTGGCCGCCAATGCGCCGTTGATCCAGGCCTGGTTCGGTGCCACCGAGCATCGTCATGCGAAGGACCCCTATTTCCTCTACGCCGCGAGCAATCTGGGTAGCCTGCTGGCGCTGCTCGGCTATCCCTTTCTCATCGAGCCGCGCCTCGGCCTGCTGGCGCAGAGCCGCGCCTGGCAGCTCGGCTTCCTCGTGCTCGTGCTCATGTTTGCGGCGGCGCTCGCCTACATGCACTCGAGGATCGGCGCCAGACGGGGCGCGGTGGCACCGGATGCGTCCATCAGCGTCTCGAGCGGGCCGCGCTGGAAGGAGCGCCTCGCCTGGGTCTGGCTGGCGCTGGTGCCTTCGGCGCTGCTCGTCGCCTTCACCACGCACGTCACGACCGACGTCGCCAGCGCCCCTCTGCTCTGGGTCATACCGCTCGCGCTCTATCTGCTGACGTTCGTGCTCGTGTTTCGCGACCGCCCGCTGATTCCGCAGAGCGTGATGCTGGCGATCCACCTCGTCTCCGTCATCGCCGCGCTGGCGTTCCTCGCCAAGCTCTCGCACATGAGCTGGCCGATCATGGCGACCGTCGGCGTGCTCGCCTTCCTGTCGACGACCATGGTGGCCCACCGCACGCTCTATGAGCGCCGCCCGTCGGTCGAGCGGCTGACCGAGTTCTATCTGTTGATGTCGCTCGGCGGCGTGCTCGGCGGATTGTTCTCCGCCCTGATCGCTCCCCAGATCTTCTCCGAGGTCGTGGAGTATCCGCTGCTGCTCGCGCTCTCCGTGACCTGCCGGCCGCGCGCGCTTTCCCGCGAGGGCAGCGACGGCGAGGCGCGTCCGATCCTGCCGGTGGTCATCGCCATCGCCGGTCTCGTCGCCGGGCTTGCGATCGGCGGGCGGGCGCTCTACGCGCTGGCTGCTCCGGTCATCGATGGCGCGCTGCTCAAGAAGCTCGACCTCGACGGTGAGGTCGCCTTCATGGCCATCGTCATCCTCGGTCTGGTCGCTGCGATGGCGTGGCGCTTTCCGTTCCGCCAGACGCTGCTCGTGCTGCTCACGCTCGTGGTCGTGAGTGCGTTGCCGTCGGGCGTGCATCGTGGCAATGCCGCGCGCAGCTTCTTCGGCGTGCACCGCGTCTACGAGACGCCGGACGGCCAGCACCGCTTGTTCACGCACGGCACGACTCTGCATGGCGCGGAGCGCATCACCGATCGCTTCGGCTTGCCCGTGCTGGCGGCGTCGCCCGGCACCTACTACCATCCATTGAGCCCGATGGCGTCGGCGGTACGCATCGCCCGCGCTGTGCCGTCGGCCGTAGGGCGCAAGCTCAAGTTCGGCGTGGTCGGGCTCGGCACGGGCTCGCTGGCCTGTCACTCCCGGCCGGACGAGACCTGGAAGTTCTACGAGATCGACCCGCTTGTCGTCGACATCGCGCGCAACCCCGCCAAGTTCTCCTATGTGACGCGCTGCCGCCCCGAGGCGGAGATCATCGTCGGCGACGCACGGCTGACGCTGGCGCGCGAGCCTGACGCGAGCTTCGATCTGCTGATCCTCGACGCCTTCTCGTCGGACGCGGTGCCCATCCATCTGCTCACCACCGAGGCGCTCGAGCTCTACGGTCGCAAGATCAGGCCCGACGGGCTCATCGTGCTGCACATCTCCAACCGCTATCTCGATCTCGACGCTGTCGTGGCGAGTACCGTCAAGCGCGTCGGCGTGCTCAAGGGCGTGCTGGTCGCCGACCAGACGGGATCGGACAACTACGACGCCATGGGCTCGACCGTCGCCGTGCTCGGGCGCGAGGCGGGGTCGCTCGTGCCGTTCCGGCGCATGCCTGGGGCTGGCGAGCTCAATCCGGGGCGTCAACGGCCATGGACGGACGACTACTCGGACATCATCCGGCCGTTCTTCAGCAAGTGGCGGGAGTAGCGCGCGTCACGCGCCCGACGCGAGGATGGCGGCGAGGCCGTCGGCCAGGCCTACCGCGGGCGTGACGCCGAGATCTTCACGCAACCGCGTCGTGTCGACCGGGCCGGCGCTGCGGGCGCGTCCGGAGAAGCTGGCGCGGCCCGCAGCGGGGCGTTGCCGGCGTACGGCCGCGTGCAGGTCGCGCAGGCTGACGAAATTCGCATCCGGCCCGGCGACGTTGTAGACCGCATGGCGCGGTGCGGGATGCCTGATGGCTGCCACCGTCACCGCCACCGCGTCGTCGACGTGGGTCAGGTGACAGGTTTCCTCGCCGCTGACGAAATCCAGGTGCACGTCGCCGCCGTTCGCCGTGCCGATCAGGAGATGGCGGGCCAGCGCCATGCCACGCCCTGCGACGCCGCCGGGGCCGATCACGCCGGAGTAGCGCAGCGCCACCATCTCCACGCCATGGAGCTGCTGGTAGCGCTGTCCCAGCAGTTCGCCGAGCCGCTTCGTTTCGCCATAGAGGGAGAGGCTGGCCGGCGCCGGATCATCTTCGCGCATGAGGTCGTGGCGCTCGCCGTAGGCCGCGATCGAGCTCGCCATCACGACGCGCTGCACGCCGTGCGCGCGCGCTGCCTCGAACACGTTCACGGTGCCGACGACGTTGCTCGCGACCGCGCCCGCGGGATCGCGCTCGCAATCGTGCTGCAGCATTGCGGCCAGATGTACGATCACCTGCGGTCGGAAGTCCGCGACGGCGGCGTTGATGGCGTCGGCGTCGGCGATATCGGCCTGGATGCGTGCATGCACGGCAGGTCCCGCGGGTGCGGCCAGCGCCGAGCGCGAGAGAACGGCGACGGTATCGCCTGCCCGCGCGAGGGCGGCGACGAGCCCGCGCCCGATCAGGCCGGAGCCTCCGAGGACGAGAATTCGCATGAGATCTGCTCCAGGTCTGCGGGCCGACACCGCCCTAAGTCGCGTTGACGGTCCAACTCCCTGTTGCTAGTCGGAGATGTGCAACTGAGCAACCGGGAGTTTGCGTGGTCACGCCATCGAGCGAAGGGGCGTCGCCGGACAGCATGCGGCGACACAACCGCGGGCTCATATTGCGACACGTGTTTCGCACGGGGCCCATGTCGCGCACGCGGCTCGCTGCCGCGACCGGTCTGACCGCGGCGGCCATCTCCCGCATCACCCGCGAGCTGATCGATGAAGGGCTGCTCAGCGAAGGCGCGCCCCTAGTGCAGGAAGGGCGTCCGGGTCGGCGCTTCATCGACCTGGAGCTTGCGCGCGACGGAGCTTATGTGCTCGGCCTGGGCATCGGGGCCTACGAGCAGTGGCTGATGCTGTGCGGTCTCGACGGTCATCCCATCGAACGTCTCAAGCTGGACATCATGGGAGTCGGGAAGGCGGAGCGGGCCGTGGACCTCGCCATTCGCGAGGCCAGGCGTCTCATCTCCCGCACCGGCGTCGATCCGCAGTGCGTGGCCGGGTTCGGTGCGGCGGTGGCCGGCGTCACCGATACCGCCAGCGGCACCATCGTGCGCTCACCGAATATCGGCTGGAAGGATGTGCCGCTCGGTGCGAGGCTCGCAGCAGCACTCCGTCTGCCGGTCCGCGTCGAGAGCCTGCATCACGCGCTCAATCTGGCGGAAGCCGAGATCGGCCAGACGCGCGGCCACCGCGACGTGCTGCTGATCAACGCGGTGCTCGGTATCGGCGCCAGCATCCTGTCCGGTGGGCGTCTGATCAAGGGGCGCACGGCTGCCGCGGGCCAGCTCGGGCACATGGCAGTGGCCGGTTCCAGCGAGGTGTGCACCTGCGGGCGCGTCGGCTGTCTCGACACGGTGGCGTCGGGACATGCGGTCCTGACCGAGCTCGGGCTCGTCGGGCGTCGCGTCAGCCCCGTCGAGCACGGCGTCGAGAATGCGCGCCTGCTCGAGCAGGCGATGGCGCAGGCCAACGCCGGACAACGCAAGCCCATCGCCGCGTTTCGCGCCGCCGGGACGCGGCTTGGCGAGGCGATCGCGGCCGTCGTGGCCATGGTCGATCCCGATGCGATCGTGCTCGCCGGTCCGCTCAGTCACGTGCCGGCCTATGTGGACGCGGTCCGCAAGAGCCTCGCCGCATGCTTTTCCGGCGGGCTCGAGGTGGAGCTGCTGTTGAGCGGCCTGTCGAGCGATCGCGCCGGTGCGATGCTGGCGCTCGATTCCTTCGTGTTGAGCCAGGGGGTCGGCCATGATGCCCGCGAGCGCACGGTAGCCGGCGAGCGGGATCTCGCCGGGCAGCCTTCGCGGCTCTGAGCGAGCAGGCCGCCGAGTGGCGGTGAGCGGCCGTCGATATCCCCGCTCAGCTCGTCTCGTCGAGGCCGGCGAGCCAGCGCCCCGCCGGGCGGAAGTTGCAGCGCCGGTCGAGCAGCCCGTGTCGCGGGTGATAGCCGCGGTCGACATCGATCAGGGTATCCACCTCGACGCAGGTGCGCGTGAGCTGAGCCGCCGTCTTCACGACGGCGCGGACGCGGCGGAGCACCAGGGCATCGTCGAAATTGGCCGTGGCCGGGTTCTCGTCGGCGAGACGCACGTTGGCGGACGCGGTGATGTCATGGCGGGCGGCGAAGGCCTCGATCTCGCCGAGCCGCGCGGCGGCGTCGTCACCGAGATTGATCTGGAAAGCGAGGCCCGAAACGAGCCGTCGCTTGTCCGCGGCCCTGAGCGCGTCCAGCGCCGCATCGCGCTCGTGCCATTTGAAGCCGAAGCTGACGGCGTGCGCGAAGTGCGAGCCGTGCTTGGGCTCGTCGGCGGAGGAATGCAGCTTGCCCACGATGATGGGCACACCATCGGCGGGCAGCAGGCCTTCGAGGCCGTCCGCGATGTCGGACAGGTCGGTGCGCGAGGCGACGATCTGGAGTGCGTCCGTGAGGTGACGGGCGGTCTCGAGCAGCCGCACGACCGGGTCGCCCGGAACCTGCAGCGTGAAGAATGTGAACGTGATGCCCGCCGCATGGAAGTCGGCGATGCGCTGGCGGATCACGGGGTCGAGAAGATCGGCGAGAGGGGTGCGCACGCGCCGGATGCCCATTTGCCACAAGCGCTTCAGCAGGGCGTCGTTGCGCGCGCTCTTGCGCGAGAATTCCTCCATGGGGCCGTTGTAGGGCAGGTCGATGGCGCGGGCCCAGGCGTGGCGCATGTGGGCGACGAGGGGAGCGCCACGCGCAGCACCAGCGGGCGCTGTGGCGGCTGCGGTGGCCGCCGCGGCTTCGTCGCGCTCCCGTCCATCGGTCGGCAGGATCCTGACGCGATGGCCGCGCTCGTGGACGTCGACGAGGGTCACGCCGAACTTGCCGGTGTCGTTGCGTCCGTATTCGAGCGCCGGCTCGATGGGAAACAGCTCGGCATAGTCCTGGCGGATGAAGCTCGTAGGCGGCAGCACGTAGAGATGGCAGCCCGCGAGGCGATTGAAGAAGAAGTGATGCACGTGACCGGAGAACACCGCCTCGACACGGGCCTTGGCGACCTGCTCCAGCAGCCATGAGCGGGCGGGCTCGTCGATATTGTCGTAGTGGGACGGCTCGTCGGCCTGGGTGATGTAGGGCGGATAGTGGATGAGGACGAAGGTGCGCGATGGGTCGGGTGCGGCGAGCTCGCGCTCGAGCCACTGGCGTTGCAGGCGCTCGGCCTCGAGGCCGCTGTTCATGATCGACGAGTTGAGAATGATGAAGCGGCAGCCGCCATGGGCGACGGCGTACCAGGGTGCTCCGAAGGCCTGCTCGTAGAGCGCCAGGCTCTCCTCGCTGGCGAACTCCGCCGGCAGCCCCTTGAGCGGCTTGTCGCCGACGTCGTGATTGCCCGGCACGTAGTGCAGGTCTTTGCCGAGCGGGGCCAGGATGCGTTTGGCCTCGGCAGCGGCCGGCCCGAATGTCGGCAGGCTCGGCATCGGGTGAACCATGTCGCCGAGGTGGAAGGTGAGCTCGGGCTTTTCCGCGACGATCAGCGCCACGGCCTGGCGCGCCCGGCCGTTGGCCAGGAGATTGACCGGGAAGGGCGAGGATTCGTCGCCGCCGGGCGGACGCACGTGCGTGTCGGAGATGATCGCAAAAGTGAAAAGCCGGTCGCCCTCGCAGGCTGGTTGGGCGCTGCCAAGCAGTTTGTCAGGCATGTTTCGGCATCCTTGTCTGCGACGATGGTTGCCGCGTGCGATCGGCCTCGCCGCGCTCGCAGCCGTGGCGCATTCACGCCGCAACGCCCGCTCTCACGCCTGGAGATGGGGTGCGGCAGAGAAAACGGACAAGGGGCCCGGACAGACGCGTCCGGACCCCTTGAATGGCGCTACTTGATGATGCCGGCTTCCTTGTAGGCGCGCAGTGCGCCGGGATGGATGTCCTCGGGCTTCCAGCCGAACACGAGGCTCTGCGGCGACATCAGCTTGCCGATAGCGTGCGCCTCGCCGAACTTGCCGACGTGCGTGATGATCATCTTGGTGATCTCGTAGGCGAGCTCCTCGGGGAAGGACTCGTCGGCTGCCCACGAGGAGGTGTCGATGAACGTCGGCACGGCGACGTCGAGCTCCTTGAAGGCGCCCTTAGGCACGACGAAGGGCGCGATCTTGTAGCCCTTGGCAATGGTCTTCTCGACCGCGGCCTTCTCGAAAGCAAGGTGGTGCAGCTTGCGGCCGGTGGAGACCAGCTCCAGTGTCGGCGGCGCGAGCGCGAGCTTGGACTTCGAAAGGTCGATGTAGCCGCCGATGATGGCGACATCCGCCTTGCGGTCGAGCAGCGCCGAAACGGCCGGCTTCGGCCCCAGGTACTGCACGCTCGCCTTGATGCCCCAGCCCTGCTCCATCACGGCCCGCGGCAGCACGCCCCAGTTGATCTGTGCGGCCTTGCCGAGCGCCACGCGCTTGCCGGCAACGTCCTTCGCGCTCTTGATCTTGTCGTCGAGCGTGGCGAGCCAGACGGCGACCACGGACATGTTGGCGAGCAGCTTGACGCCGCGGTACTTCTTGTCGAACGGCTTGGAGCCGGTCGTGGCGAGGCCGAGCAGCGCCGGGCCGGTGCCGATCACCATGGTCTTACGCAGCGCCGGCTCGGCGTCGAGCTTCTTGATGTTGAAGAGATAGCCCGGGGTTTCCGAGGCGACGATCCTCAGCCAGGGATGGGTCTTCTTCGAGATCTGCTCGAGCGTGTTGGAGAGCACGAACGTGGCGGTGCCGAAGGGGCCGCTGATCACGCTGATGGTGACCTCTTTCTTCTTGGCCTGTGCGGCCGCGGTGCTCGCGGTCCAGGCCGTCGCGGCGAGCGCCACGGCGCCTGCAAGTGCCATGCATGAGGTAGTCTTGATCAGCTTCATTCGTTTCGTTCTCCCTGTTGTCGGGGCGCGCGGCCCCTCTTGGCGCCGTCCTCAGCGGGCGGCGGCGGACGCAGGCTGGCCGGCGGGCGTCGTCCGCCGTCTCCTGCTGGCGAGTTGCGAGCGCAGCAGCACGAGCGCCAGCACGGTGCCGAGCGCGAGCATCGGATACTCGAGCGGCAGTTCGTCGATGTGACGGAACACGGCATAGCCGCTCATCATCACCGCGGTCAGTGCCGCCATCAGCCGCTCGGTCCGCGTGAACGGCGTCAGGCCGCAATTGTAGATGGCTGCCGTCAGCGCGGTGAGGCCCACTGGTATGGCCACTGCCGAGCCGACAGCCCACACCCAGTTCTCCGGCTCGAGGATCACGGCGGGGTTGAACACCACCAGGAAGGGGATGATGAAGCCGGCGATGGCCAGCTTGAAGGCGGAGATCGAGGTGCGCATGTAGCTCGCCCCGGCGATGCCGGCTCCGGCCAG
>JAGRKR010000157.1:0-274 GCA_020442225.1 Hyphomicrobiaceae bacterium
GGACGCTCGGGCCATTACCGCGCGGACGACGATGCAGCCGCCAGCGACGGCGGCGCCTCATGAGCGCGCTTTCCGTCGCCGAGGCGCTGGAGCGCATCCTGGGCGACGTGCCCGACGGCGGGGCGACGGAGACCGAGCGCCTTCCCATTGCCGCCTGCAGGGAGCGCATCCTCGCGGAGATGCTGACGGCAGGCTTCGATCAGCCGCCGTTCGCAGCGTCCGCCATGGACGGCTATGCCGTGCGCAGCGCCGACGTGGCCGCGCTCCCCGCGCG
>JAGRKR010000157.1:321-4956 GCA_020442225.1 Hyphomicrobiaceae bacterium
CGGGCGAGGCCGTTCGCATCTTCACCGGCGCGCCCCTGCCCGAAGGCGCCGACGCCATCATCATCCAGGAGGACACCGAGCGGGACGGCGACTGGGTGACCATCGCCTCCGCCAGGCCCGATCCCGAGCACATCCGCCCAAAGGCCTACGATTTCCAGGCTGGACAGACCCTCCTCCTCCCCGGGACGCGCTTGGCGCCGCGGAGCCTGACGCTGGCCGCCGCCATGGGCCGCGGCGACGTCCTCGTGCGCCGTCGTCCGCGCGTTGCGGTGCTCGCCACGGGTGACGAACTGCGCCACCCCGGTGAGCCGCTGGCACCCGGCCAGATCTATGCCTCCAACCATCTCGGCGTCGCCGCCATGGTGGAACAGGCCGGCGGCGAGGCGCAGTTGCTGGGCATTGCCCGGGACAACCGGGAAAGCCTCGAGGCCCATGTCGCCGCCGCCGCGGATGCCGACGTGCTCGTCACGATCGGCGGCGCCTCCGTCGGAGACCACGACCTCGTGGGTCCCGTGCTCACAGCGGCCGGCATGCAGCTCGGCTTCTGGAAGATCGCCATGCGCCCGGGCAAGCCGCTGATGTACGGTCGCCTCGATCGCCGCCGAGTCATTGGCCTGCCCGGCAACCCCGTGTCCTCCCTGGTCTGTACGCGCGTGTTCGTCGTGCCCCTGATCGCGCGCCTGCTCGGCCTGCCCGCCGGCAGGCATGGCACCGAGTTCTTCCCGACGGCCGTGCCGCTGTCGGCCAACGGACCTCGCGAGCACTACATGCGGGCGCGGGTCGTCGCAGAGGGTGCAGAGCGTCGCAACGCCGTGCACCCCGTACGCTCCCAGGACAGCTCGCTGCTCTCGCCCCTCGCCGAGGCCGACTGCCTGCTCGTCCGCCCGGCCGGCGCGCCCGCAGTCCCCGCAGGCACACCCGTCCCCGTCCTGCGCCTCGATTTCTGAGCAAAACGACAAATCGGCACGCGCCGCGGCCAAGGGGCTTGCGTCGGGGCACGGAAATGCCTATTTTGTTCTCGATTTGTCCATTTGTGTGCGGTGAAGCCGACCTGGAACGCGGACACACGGGGAACACATGCTCACAAGCAAGCAGAAAGAGCTTCTGCTCTTCATCCATCGCCGCGTCAGCGAGACGGGCGTTCCACCATCGTTCGACGAGATGAAGGAGCAGCTTCAGCTCAAGTCGAAATCCGGCATCCATCGCCTCGTGATGGCCTTGGAGGAGCGCGGCTTCATCCGTCGCCTGCCGAATCGGGCTCGCGCGCTGGAGGTCCTGAAGCTTCCCGAGAGTGTCGCCCCCGCCGCCCCTCGCGGCTTCACGCCAAGTGTCATCGAGGGGAGCGGCCCGAGCGCCCCCCGGCACGTTCCCGCCCCGCCCGAAGGCCGCGCCATCTCCGTGCCGCTGATGGGCCGGATCGCTGCCGGCGTGCCGATCTCCGCCATTCAGGATCATAGCGACGACATCACGCTCTCACCCGACATGCTCGGCGCTGGCGAGCATTTCGCCCTCGAGGTCAAGGGTGACTCGATGATCGAGGCCGGCATCCTCGACGGCGATATCGCCGTCGTACGCCGCACCTCCACCGCCGAGAACGGCGACATCGTCGTCGCCATCGTCGAGGAGGAGGAGGCCACGCTCAAGCGGCTGCGCCGCCGCGGCGCCTCGGTGGCGCTGGAGGCGGCGAACCCCCGCTACGAGACGCGCATCTTCGGCCCGGACCAGGTGCGTATCCAGGGGCGGCTCGTCTGTCTCGTGCGTCGCTACTGAGCGCCTCACTCACCCTATCGCGTGCCGAGGTGGTCGCGGTCGTCGGTTGGCCCATCGTCGGCTCCGGGACGGGCGGGCGGCGGTTCTCCGCTGCTGCGATCGGCGGCGGGAATGCCTTCGATGGTTCGGCCAGCCACGCCCGGCGTGCCGGGCGGCGGCGGAGCGGGTAGCGATGCGGGCGGCGTTCGCGGCGATGTGCGCAGCTCGCGCGGCTGTACTTGCGACCACGGCCGCACGCCCCGCCACTCGGCCACCGTTACGACTTGCAGCCTGTCGGAGCGCACATAGATCGCGTGGGCGCCCAGGCGCTCGAGTCGGCGCAGGTCGATGACCAGCCGGGGCGCGGGACAGGGCAAGGCCCGGCGGAGCGTCATCAGCACGATCGCGGCCCGCTGACAATCCTCGCCCAGCGCCGCGGGATGGCGCACGACCGAGAGCAGTTGGCCCTTGACCCGGGCCGTGCAGGCGACGGCATCGCAGCGAAAGGCCGGGAGCGCGTACGCCGCCGCGGCCGGACGCGGATCGCCATCGAATTCGAGCCAGCGGGTCAGCTCGTAGGCGCGGCCGCGAATAGGCAGTGCAGCGAGACGGCCGCCCTCCCGCACTGCGACCGCGCGGCCGTCGCGACCGACGAGGATATCGGCGCGATCGGGACTGCGGGCCAGGACCACGCCGAGCAGCACCGGCAGCACCCCCAGCAGACGCCAGCGGCGCTGCCAGAGCGCCAGCCAGAGCCCCCCGGCGATCATCACGAGCAACGCTTCGACCGGCATCCCCGGAACAAGTGCGACCGCACCGGGCAGCCCGCCCACCCAATGCGCGGACCAGACGACGACCTCGATCGCACGCCCCATGAGCCAGAGCGGCCCTGCCTCCAGGCCCAGCGGGATCGTCAGCAGCGTCAGCAGCGCCATCGGCATGATCACGAAATTGACCAACGGCAGCGCAATCAGATTGGCGATGACGGCGTATTGCTGGCTCTTGTGGAAGTGATAGGCCCCGAACGGCGCCACGGCCAGGCTGGCAATCAGCGTGGTCGCAATGATCCCGACCAGGAAGAGACCCGCGAGACGGAGAGGCCCCCGCCGCCCGTCTCCTCGCCCCACCGGGCGCATGCGCCGCCACGTCTCATAGACGGAGATCAGGGCGATGACTGCGGCGAACGACATCTGGAAGCTGATGTCGAGCAGGCTCTCGGGAAACAGCGCCAAGAGCAGCAGCGCCGCCAGCCCGACGTTCCTCAGTGACAGCGCCCGACGCTCGAGCAGGACCGCAAGCAGCATCACGAGCATCATCACGAAGGCGCGCTGGGTCGAGTACGAGGCCCCGGACAGCAGCAGGTAGCCGAGCGCTCCTAGCGCCGCCACAGCGGCCGCCCACTTCTTGATGGGCCAGGCGACCGCCAGTCCAGGCACCAGGGCGAGCGCAAACCGCACGACCAGGAAGATGGTCCCCGCCATGATCGTCATGTGCAGACCCGAAATCGCCAGCACGTGCAACAATCCGGAATCGCGGAAGGCCTTGGTGGTCTCCTCCGGCAGGCCTCCCCGCTCGCCGGTGATCAACGCCTCGGCGATGGCCCCGGGCACGCCCGGCAGCGCGCCCCTGATGCGCTCTCCGACGGCCTGCCGCACGCCCTGCACCGCCGCCCAGCCGCGGAGCGCCAGGGTCGGCGCGCCCGTCTGCAGCAGGGGCTCGGGCCGTTGGCGCGCGTAGCCGATGGCCCCCAGCCGCTCGAAGTAGGCGCGGCGCGCGAAGTCGTAGCCCCCCGGCCGGGTCGGTTCCGGCGGCGGCGCCAGGGTCGCCCGCAGGCGCACCCGCTGGCCGGGACTGAGCCCCTTGGTATCGCCAGGGACGCTCACGCGCACGATCGCCGGCAGGCGCTCCGCTGGCAGGCCGGCGATCGCCTCCACCGCGAGTGTCAGGCGGGCGCGGTGTGCCGGGCGGGGCTCGGCGCGAAGAATGCGGCCGGTCACCTCGGCGCTCGTCATGGGCCGCGCGAGGATCGGGGCGTCAACCCTGAGCGTGCGCAGCTTGGCGGCACCAAACCCAAGAGCCACCGCGAGCACGACCGCCGTCGTCAACCAGCCGACGAACGAGCGCCGCCAGACGAGCCGCAGCACCACTGCCGCGATCACGCCTGCGGCCGCGACGAGGCGCGTCGGCTCGAACGGCAGCAGGAAATAGAGCCCGACGCCGGCCCCGAAGGCGACCGGCACCCAGTTGAACCAGCTCGCCTGTTCCGCCTCGATCAGGCGCAACACGGCAGCGGCTGGCCCCGTGCGCATGCCAGTCTCGCGGGCAAAGCGCCTCATGGCACCGCACAGGACAGGCGGCGAGCGCGGGCGCCATTCATGGCCCTGGCGCACCAGGGGTTACCCAGCCGCAGCCGCTGTGCTACATGGCCATCCAATCCCAGCCAGCCAACCATTGCGAAGAACGCCCCATGGCCTCCCCATCGCCAGATCCCGCCGCGTCGGCACCCGTCGTCACGCGCTTTGCCCCCTCCCCGACCGGCTTCCTGCATATCGGCGGGGCGCGCACGGCGCTGTTCAACTGGCTCTACGCCAAGCACACCGGCGGACGCTTCCTGCTCCGCATCGAGGACACCGATCGGGAGCGCTCGACCCCCGAGGCCGTAGAGGCCATCATCGACGGGCTGCGCTGGCTCGGGCTCGAGTGGTCCGGCGACGCAGTCTACCAATTCGCCCGGGCCGCTCGGCACCGGGAGGTTGCCCAGGCGCTCGTCGCCGCCGGTCGCGCCTATCCTTGCTATTGCTCGCCGCAGGAACTCGAGGACATGCGCGAGCGCGCCCGCGCCGAAGGCCGCCCGCCGGTCTATGACGGCCGCTGGCGCGACCGCGA
>JAGRKR010000158.1 GCA_020442225.1 Hyphomicrobiaceae bacterium
AGAGGACTCGAACCTCCACGCCTCGCGGCGCTAGTACCTGAAACTAGTGCGTCTACCAATTCCGCCACCTGGGCACGAGGGCCATGAGTTAGGGCGTCATCTCGGCTTTGTCAATTGCAAGGCGGCGACGCTTCACAGGGGCCGCGCAGTCCGGTATCTCTCCGACAAGGTCTGGCCGGCCCGACGGGGCCGGCAATACTGCGGGGAGTTGGCAATGGACGCTGGTCGAGGGCAGAAGGGGATCGTCACGGTCTTCGGCGGCTCGGGGTTCGTCGGACGGCATGTCGTTCGCGCGCTGGCACGCGATGGCTGGCGCGTGCGCGCTGCGGTGCGCCGGCCGGATCTTGCCGGGCATCTGCAACCCATGGGGGCCGTTGGTCAGATCCATGCGGTGCAGGCCAACCTGCGCTATCCGGAGTCGGTCGCCAGAGCCGTCGCGGGTGTGGATGCTGTCGTCAATCTCGTGGCGATCCTGGCGCCCTCGGGACGGCAGACCTTCGAAGCCGTGCATGTCGATGGTGCGAGGGCGGTGGCCCGGGCCACGCGGCAGGCGGGCATTGGCAGGCTGGTGCACGTTTCGGCGATCGGCGCCGATCCGAAGGCCGCGTCCCACTACGCGCGGACGAAAGGCAAGGGCGAGGAGGCGATCCGGGAGGAGTTCCCCGATGCGGTCATCCTCCGCCCGTCGATCATCTTCGGACCCGAGGATGCCTTCTTCAACCGTTTTGCCGGCTTGGCCCAACTGTCGCCGATCATGCCCTTGATTGGCGGGCAAACGAGGTTCCAGCCCGTGTTCGCCGGCGATGTGGCCGACGCCATCTCGGCGGTCCTGGCGGGCAAGGCGCAGTCCGGAGCCGTCTACGAGATAGGCGGTCCGGAGGTGCTGACGTTCCGTGAGCTGCTCGACCGGACGCAGGCGTGGGCCGGGCATCGGCGACCGTACCTGCCGGTGCCGTTCTGGCTGGCCAAACTCATGGCGATCGCCACCTGGATCCTGCCGAATGCGCTGCGGCCCATCACGGTCGATCAGGTGCGGCTGCTGCGTCATGACAATGTCGTGGGCGCCACGGCCAAGGAGGAGCACCGGACGCTGGCCGATCTCGGCGTCACGGCTCCGCACAGCATCGAATCGATCGTGCCGCCCTACCTCGTCCGCTACCGGCCGAAGGGGCAGTTCTCACTCTATCGCGGCTAGGGTGCGATCGGTCGAGAAGGAGGCGCGGAGCGCATCGTTCGAGAGCGTGAATCGCACCCTGCACTCGATGTGCGCGTGCGATCGGTCGAGAAGGGCGTGTTCCGGTCGTCATGGCGCCAGCCAGCAAGGATCACGAGATGAGCGTGGATGGCTCGACGTTCCGGCCCATGCGCTACGGCAGCCAGCGAGCCGTCTACGACTTCAATCATGCCGAGCCTCGCGCCGGTCTCGCTGCACTCGGCTATCTCCGCAACCATCTGGCGGCCCTCGCGGACTTCGGCGATGTCTCGGCGTCGGTGCTGGTCGTGGTCGCGCACGGCAACGAGCTGCACGCGTTCGCCCGCGCCAATGCTGCCCTCTACCCCGAGGCCGAGGCGGCGCTCGACGAGCTGGCGGCCAGAGGCGTCCTCTTCCGCGTCTGCCGCAACGCGGCCCGCTCGCGCGGCTATGCGCCCGAGGACTTCTACCGCGTATGCGCCGTCGTCCCGGCCGCCGTCGCCGAGATCGCGCACTGGCAGGCTCAGGGCTTCAGCTACATGTTCGCTGGGTCGTATGCCCGCCTGGACCGCTCGGCACTCGGGCCGCTGCCCGGCAAGGACGCCTGAGCCCCGCGCCGCTCAGGCGCCGAGCAGCAGGGCCACCAGGCCGAACGAGCCGAGCACGATGCGCCAGTAGGCGAACACCGCGAAGCCGTGGCGCGACACGAAATTGAGAAACGAGCGGACGACGAACAGCGCCGACAGGAACGCGCAGACGAAGCCGATGGCGATGGTGGCGACATCGTCCACTCGCAGCAGCGCGTAGTTCTTGTAGAGGTCGTAGGCGAAGGCGCCAGCCATGGTCGGCATGGCCAGGAAGAACGAGAACTCCGCCGCCGAGCGCTTGTCGGCGCCGAACAGCAGGGCGCCCACGATGGTCGCGCCGGATCGCGACACGCCGGGAAACATGGCGAAGCACTGGCAGATGCCGATCTTCAGCGCCATCGGGATGGGGTAGTCCTCGACGCGGCGGAAGCGCGGCGACAGGCGGATGTTGTCGATGAAAAGCAGCACGATGCCGCCGATGATGAGGGCGATGCAGATGGCGATCGGCACCTCGAATGCCGCCTTGATGTACTTGTGGAAGAGCGCGCCGATGATCGCCGCCGGCAGGAACGCGACCGCGATCCCGACGACGAAGCGACGCGCCGTCGGGTCGTGCGGCAGGCGCCGCGCCAGGTCGAAGAGCCGGCCCGAATAGACGAGCAGGATCGCCAGAATGGCCCCGAGCTGGATCAGCACCTCGAAGGTCCGGCCGGTGCTCTTGAAGCCGAGGAAATGGCCGAGCAGCAGGATATGCGCGGTCGATGAGACCGGCAGGAACTCGGTCAGGCCTTCGACGATACCGAGGAGGGCGGCGATCAGATAGTTCTGCAAGTGGCGTCTCCAGGGCAGGACCCGCAAACGGGACGGAGATTCTGGCGCAGCGCCTTCCTCTAGCAGGATTCCCGCGGCTTGCCATGGCCCCAAAAGCGCCGCCGCCGCCGGTCATAAGCTGTGTGTGGCCGACAGGTTATGCCTACAGTCCCAGTCATTCCGGCGGTAGTGTGCGGCGCGGGCGGCCGCGGCAACGATCGCCGTCCAGGGCCGTCGGGAAGGATGCGTGCATCCACTATGCACAAGTTGACACACTACCGGGTCTGCCCAGCCTCGCGTGCGGCTCGCCTTCTGCTGGCCGAGCTGGCCATTCCGCACGCGCTGGCCGAGGAGCTGCCCTGGACCTGGCGAGCCGAGTTCCTGGCGATCAATCCCGCCGGCGAGCTGCCGGTTCTCGAGCTGCAGGGTGGCGCCATTCTCTGCGGCATCTACGCCATATCGGAGTATGTGGCCGAGGAGGCGCGCGCCTTGACGGGTGAGGTGCGGACGGTCCCGGTGTTGCCCGGCACGCGCGAGGATCGGGCCGAGGCGCGGCGTCTGGTCGATTGGTTCCAGCACAAGCTCGGCCGCGAGGTGACGCAGTGGATCCTGGCGGAAAAGCTCTATGGCCCGCAGCAGAGCGCGGCCCATGCCCCGAATGTCGAGACCTTGCGCGCGGCGCGCGCCAATCTCCGCTATCATATGGGTTACATCTCGTATCTCGCCTATCAGCGCCGCTGGCTGGCGGGCGAGCAGTTGAGCTTCGCCGACCTGATGGCCGGCGCGCAGCTTTCGTGCCTCGACTATCTTGGCGAGGTGCCCTGGGAGGGCTATCAGCCCGCAAAGGAATGGTACGCGCGCATCAAGTCCCGCCCCTCGTTCCGGTCGCTTCTGTCCGACCGCGTGCCGGGCATGCCGCCGCCGGTGCATTACACCGATCTGGATTTCTGAGCGGGCAGGCGCCGCCTGCGCGAGGTGGCGCATGAGCGACGCCTTGAGAGCGCTGCTCGCCGCCGAGGCCGAGCGGGCCGGTTTCGATGCGCTGGGCGTCGCCGCCATCCCGCGCGAGTGGGCGGCCGCTCGGCGGCTCGACGACTTTCTCGCCGCGGGGCGGCACGGCGACATGGATTGGCTGGAGACGACGGCCGAGCGGCGGCGGCACCCGCAGGCCATGTGGGCGGACGCGCTGAGCGCCGTGATGCTGGGCGTCAGCTATGCGCCGGATTACGATCCGCTGGCGGTGCTGGCCGAGCCGACGCGTGCAGCCGTCTCCTGCTACGCCAAGGGCAAGGACTATCACGACATCCTGAAACCACGCCTCAAGCAGGTGGCGCGCGCCTTCGCCGCGGCCTCGGGGGCTCAGGTGAAGGTCTTCGTCGATACCGCACCCCTCATGGAAAAGCCGTTGGCGGCGCTCGCCGGTCTCGGCTGGCAGGGTCGGCACACGAACCTCGTGGCGCGCCGCGGCGGTTCCTGGCTCTTCCTCGGGGCAATTCTGACCGATGCCGTCATCGCTGCGGATGCACCGGCCGAGGACGCCTGCGGCTCGTGTCGCGCCTGCCTCGACATCTGTCCGACCCGGGCGTTTCCGGCGCCCTATCAGCTCGACGCCCGTCGCTGCATCTC
>JAGRKR010000159.1:0-5970 GCA_020442225.1 Hyphomicrobiaceae bacterium
TCTTGCCGGGATTGAGGATGTTGTCGGGATCGAACGCGCGCTTAATGCGGCGCATCAGCTCCACCTCCACCGGGCTTTTGTAATGAATGTTCTCGGCGAGCCTCAAGCGACCGATGCCGTGCTCGGCGCTGATCGAGCCACCGAGCTCGACGACGATGTCGTGGACGAGGCGGTTCACGTTGGCCGTCTCGGCGGCGAAGCGCTCGTATGTCCAGTCGGTCGGACGCACGGGATTATAATGCAGGTTGCCGTCGCCGACGTGGCCGAACGAGCAGTGGCGCACGCCGGGATAGGCTTTCTCGACGGCGGCATCGGCGCGTCGGATGAACTCGGCGATGCGCGACAGCGGCACGGAGATGTCGTGGGCAATGCTGCCGCCGGCCGATTTCTGGGCTTCCGCCAGGTCCTCCCGCATTTTCCAGAGTTTCTTGGCCTGCTCGCCCGAATTGGCGATGACGGCGTCGGTGACGAGGCCGCTTTCCATCGCCCTCTCCAGCGCTTCGGCAAGCGGCTCGTGCAGAGTGCCCGGCGCGCCCTGGTCAGCGATCTCCATCAGCACGTACCAGGGATGGACGGAGGCGAGCGGATCGGAATGACCCGGCACGCCTGCGAGCAGGAAGTCGATGATCGAGCGCCGGATCAGCTCGAAGGACGTCACGCTGTCGCCGAAGGCCTCGCGCATGAAGCCGAGCAGCTTGACCCCGGCCTCTGGGCCCTCGACGGCGATGAACGCTGTCTGTTGCTCGGACGGCTTGGGAAACAACTTGAGAACGGCCGCCGTGATGATGCCGAGGCTGCCCTCGCCACCGATGAAGAGCTGCTTGAGGTCGTAGCCCGTGTTGTCCTTGCGCAGCGCTCTGAGCCCGTCCCAGAGCTGGCCGTCGGCGAGCACGACCTCGAGCCCGAGCACGAGATTGCGGGTGTTGCCATAGCGCAGGACCTGGATTCCCCCGGCGTTGGTCGAGATGTTACCGCCGATCTGGCACGAGCCTTCCGCGCCGAGGCTCAGGGGAAACAGCCTGTTGACTCCGCCAGCGGCGTCCTGGATGTCCTTCAGCACCACGCCGGCCTCGACCGTGATCGTGTCGTTCTCCGTGTCGATCTCGCGGATCTGCTTCATGCGGGCGGTCGAGACGATGATCTCGCTGCCGTCGTCGTGGGGCTGGCTCGCGCCGGTGAGCCCGGTGTTGCCGCCCTGCGGCACGATCGCCAGGCGCGCTTCGGCGCAGACGCGGACGATCTCCTGGACTTCCGCCGTGCTCGCCGGCCGCAGCAGGAGCGGCACTCGCCCCACCCAGTTGCCGCGCCACGACGAGCAGTAGGCGACGAGCTCGCGCGGGTCGTCGATGAAGCCCGCCGGTCCGACGATCCGCTTCAGGCGGTCGAGAGTGGCTTGTGAGGCAGCGTGGCGGGTGCCTATGGTCGCAGTCATGGGCTCGTCCTGGCGTGTTAAGAGCGGGAAGCAGGATAACGAAAGGTCACGCGACGCGATGCAAGAGAAAAATGAAGCGCCGCCCGCCCGCGCCCGGGGATTCCGCCGCCATGTCGGCTATACGACCACCGCCTGGCGGGATGGCTTCGCCGAGATCGAGCTGATCCTCGGGCCCGAGCACATGAACAGTCTCAACATCGTCCATGGCGGCGTCTACATGACTCTCCTGGATGCGGCTCTCGGACACGCCGTGTGCTGGTGCTCGGTGCCGGGCCATGCCCGTTTCGCCGTGACCGTGAGCCTGGCAACCACGTTCGTCGATAGCGCCCAGCTCGACGAGAACGGCCAGGGCAAGCTCATCGCCACAGGCCGGCTCGACGGCATCCACGAGCGCATCGGTACGACGACGGGCGAGGTCCGCGACAGCTACGGCCGGCTCTGCGCGACCGGCGTCGCCACCTTCCGCTACTTCGCCGGCAGCGAGCATATCGAGGGGGTCGCGAAGCGGCGCAACATCTGACGCTTCGCCGCTCGGCTCCCCCGCCCTTTCCGGCAAGCACCCAGCCCGCAGTCGCAGCCGGTACGCCTCAGGCGATCGTGTACTCCCGCAGCTTCGCCTCGTCGATGTCGAGCCCGATACCCTTGCCGGGCGGCAGGTCGAGCGTGCCGGCACTGAGGTCCATCGGCGTCCTCGAGAGATCGTCGGCAAGCTTGGTGGGGCCGACCATCTCGGCGACGTCGCAGACGTGGTTGTAGGCGCATGCGATCTGGGCCTCCGCCGCCGCCTCCAGACTGGAGCACATGCCCTGGCCGATGATGAGCTGGGTGCCGGCCGCCTCGCAGATGTCGATGATCTTGCGGGCGTTGATATAGCCGCCGACCTTTGTGATCTTGATCTTCACGGCATCCACCGCGCCCGCCGCGATGAAGCGATAGGCGTCGCTCGGCGTCACCACGCTCTCGTCTGCCATGATCGGTGCCGCCCCGAGCCGCCGGAGCCGCACCATGCCGTCGATATCCTGGCCGGCTACGGGCTGCTCGACGTGCTCGAGCCCGAGCTCGCCAATTCCGCGCATGAAGGTGAGCGCATCTGAGATAGAATAGCCGGCATTGGCGTCGACGCGAATGCGCACACCGTCGCCGACGGCCTGACGGACGGCCCGCACCCGCGCGATGTCCTGCTGCACGTCCGCCGTGCCCACCTTGACCTTAACCGTGCCGTAGCCGCCGGCGACATAGCCTCGCGCCGTTTCGGCCACCTTCTCGGGCGTATCGATGCCGATGCTGGCCGACAGCTTCAGGCTGCGACGTACGGGTCCGCCGAGCAACTGGGCGATCGAGAGGTCGTAGCTGCGCGCCAGCGCATCGAAGGCGGCCATCTCGACGGCGCTGCGGGCGAACTGATTGCCCATCCGCTCGCTCGAGAGCAGGGCGTGCAGCCCTTCCACCGAAGTCAGCTCCTGGCCCTTGAGCGCCGGGGCATAGGTGTGGCTGACGACGGCATGCATGGTCTCGACGGTTTCGGGCGTGTAGCCGGCGACGCCCTGGTGGGAATCGCCGTAACCCACGTGGCCGCTGTCGGTCTCGAGCTTGACGATAAGCGTGCTCAGCGCCTTGTGCGTGCCGCGGGCCATCTTGTAGTCGCCCTTGGTCGGCACGCGCACCTTGTAGGCCGTCAGTGACGTGATCTTCATGCTGGGGTCTCCTTCTGCGCGCGGTCGAGCGGCAGCCCGGCCGCTTCGGTCAGCACCTTGCGCCGGGAGCGTCAGCGCCCGGCGGGGCGGCAGTTTTCACTTCTTGCCCTTGTCCGTCCCCATCAGCGTCGAGGACACGAGCGGCTTGATTTCGCCGTGCACGGTCTTGAGATAGTCGACCGCCTCCTTCGGGCTCATGTAAGCCGCGCCCAGGCCGGCACGCCGCAGGATCTGATCGAACTCGGGCGACTTGGCGGCCTTGGCGGCAGCCTTGACCAGCTTGTCATAGATGGCGTCGGGCGTGCCCTTCGGCGCGGCGAGGACCATCGGCGTCGACACGTCGGGTGACTTGAAGCCCTGCGTGTTGAGCGGCTTATAGGACGACAGGACGGGATCGGCCCGGTGCGGCACGACACCGAGACAGCGGATCTTGGCCTCGAATCCGGTGATGAGCTGGATGCCGATGAAGCCGAAATCGACCTGGTTTGCCGCGAGCAGGACCCGGGCCTTCGAGCCGCCCTTGGTCGGCACGTCCTGGGCGACCAGCTTGTTGGCAGCCAGGAACCCGGCGCCGCTCAGATGATGGTTGCTGCCGCGTCCGGGATGCCCCCAGCGCAGCTTGCCCGGCTGCTTGCGGATCGCCTCGACCACGTCCTTGGCCGACTTGAAGGGACTGGCGGCGGGGACGCAGAGCGCCGCGCTCAACGCACCGACCGAGCCGACGGTGCGCATGTCCGTGATCGGGCTCGCCGGGGCGCGGCCCTGGATGTGGGTCACGAGCGACGTCGTGCCCGAGTGGAAGAACAGGGTGTAGCCGTCCGGCTTCTGCTCGAGGAACGCCTTGAGGGCGATGACCTGGCCGCCACCGGTCTTGTTGACGATGTTGATCGGCTTGCCGAGATCCTTCTGCATCAACGCAGCAAGCGTGCGCGCGTAGGTATCGACGCCGCCGCCCGCAGCCAGACCGACGATGAAGGTGATCGGCTTGTCCGGATACTCGGCGCGCGCGCTGCCAGCCGGCAACACCAAGGCGGCGATCGCGAGCAGGGCCCCAAGCCAGCGCGCCGGCCTGGTCTGCCATGCGCTCAATTCGGTTCGATGGTCACGCATTTCCGTCCTCCCTGTCGTATTCTTTTTCTGCGGCTCTATTCCATTTCACGGGCCCCTGTAGCCCGAGCGGAGCAGACCCGCCGGCGATCTTATGTGCCATGATGATTACAGGGAAGAAGCAATCGGAGGCCGGCATGATTCTCTATGGCTACTGGCGGTCGGCCGCGACCTTCAGGGTTCGCATCGCTCTGGCGCTGAAGGGCCTCGCGGCCGAGCTGCGGCCTGTCGATCTGTCACGCAACGAGCAACACAGCCCGGCCTATCGCGCCGTCAATCCCCAGGGGATCGTACCGACGCTGGTCGACGGTGCGGCGACGATCTGCCAATCCCTGGCGATCATCGAGTATCTGGAGGAGGTCTATCCCGATCCGGCGCTCCTGCCGGAGGATGCCGCCGCCCGGGCGCGCTCGCGGGCCGTCGCCGTCGCGGTCGCTGCCGAATTGCAGGGCCGAACCGGCACAAGCATCCGCGATCATCTCCTCGAGCGCTTCGGGGCCGATGTCATGACAGAGTGGTATCGTCATTGGGCGCTCGTCGGCTGCGCGGGCCTGGAAGGGCTTCTCTCGCGCGAGCCGCTGGCGGGACGGTTCTGCTTCGGAGATCGCCCAGGCCTCGCCGACTGCTTTCTCTATCCGCAGTATCGGGTCTTCGAGCGCCGCGGGGTCGATCTCGGCGGATTTCCGACTCTGAGGCGCATCGCGGACGCCTGCCGCAGCGAGCCGGCCTTCATCCACGCAGCGCCCGAGAACCAGCCCGACCGCGTCGTGGACCCGCGGTTCTAGCCGGCGATCGGACCCCTTGCGGGCACGCGCGACGTCCGCCCCTCATTCAAGCGCTGGCCGAGCGCGCAGCGGCGCGCGACATGATCTGGGCCGCGATGACCACCACGGCGCAGGCCACCCCCAACAGGTCCGTGTAGATGCCCGGCTTGATCAGGAAAACCGCGGCCGCCACCATCAGCACGCGCTGCCACCAAGGGGCGTGCGTCAGCAGGTATCCGTGCAAGCCTGCCGCCAGCAGGATGACGCCGCAGATCGCCGTCACCGTCGTGGTCACAATGGTGACGGGTTCGCCGATCAGCAGCAGCGACGGACCGAACACGAACATGAACGGGATGATGTAGCCCGTCAGTCCGAGCTTGACCGCCGCCCAGCCGGATTCCCACAGCCCGGCCCCGGAGAGGCCGTTCGCGGCATAGACGGCCAGCGCCACCGGCGGCGTGATGGCCGAGAGGATGGCGAAGTAGAACACGAACATGTGCGCCGCCTCGACCGACACACCGAGCTTGACCACGGCCGGCACCAGCAGAGCCACCTGCATGATGTAGGCCGGCGTCGTCGGCATGCCCATGCCCAGCACGATACCCGCCAGCATTGTCAGGATCAGCGCCAGGATGAGCGAATTCTGCGAGAGCTTGAGCACGAAGGCGGTGAAGTCGATGCCAAGACCCGTCAGCGCGATCACGCCGATGACGATCCCGGCGCAGCCGCAGGCGAGCGCCACGGCGACGGCGTTGCGCGCGCCATCGACGAGAGCTGCGGTCATGTTGGCGAAGTTGAGATGATGGCGGGTCGACTTGCGCAGCAGCACCGTCGGAAACACCGCGGCGATGCCACACAGCGCGGAGAACGGTGCGCTGAACCCCGAGACGAGAACACCGATGATGACCGCCAGCGGGATGAAGAGATGGCCCTGCTCCCTGAGCGTGACGCTGAGCGAGGGCAGCTCCGAGCG